>NZ_JBFTSF010000239.1:0-10214 GCF_056399905.1 Cupriavidus sp. 01L46 | reverse complement strand
AGATTCACCTGCGTGGCGTGCAGCAGAGGTTTGACGCCATGCGCAATGRGATACCAGTGCTCAGAAAGCTGGCGGACGAACAGGGCATAGCGAAGATCGAACGGTTGAATGATGTTGTGCCCCTGCTCTTTCCCCATACAACCTACAAATCCTACCCGCTTTCGCTACTGGAGCGCGGTCAGTTCGACCGGCTGACGCGTTGGCTGAACGGATTAACAAGACAGGATCTCAGCGAACTGGATACCCAGGACATCCATACCATTGATGCATGGGTGAAACGGCTTGATGACTGCAGCGAATTGCGGATACTGCATACGTTTGGTACGAGCGGCAAGCTTTCGTTCGTGCCGCGCACGGCGAGAGAGTGGACAATATCGAATACACTCACCGCGCACTGCGTGCGTGACTGGCACGGCGCCGGCAGCGGGCCAGACTTGTTGAGCGCACGAATGCCAATGGTGCAACCGGGTTATCGTTTCGGCGCCGGCGCAACGTACCGGGGCGTGGAAGAGATGGTCAAGCGTTGGGCTGGAGGCGATGAGAATGCGCTGTTTCTCTATCCGAACGACTATTTCAGTGCTGATATTGCCTCCCTGGCAGGTCGCTTGCGGGCAGCCGAATCGCGCGGCGAACAGGGCAGGCTGGAGATATCACCAGCCCTCCTATCCCGCCGTGAGGAGTTCGCCGCACGGGAGCAGCAGCGCCCGGAACTGATGAAGCGGTTTTTGGAAACGGCAGTCCAGCGATTCGGAAAACAGGATATTTGTCTGTTCGCGGTATGGCCAATCCTCTATGAATGGGCCGAAGAAGCCCTGGCCAATGGTACGCGCAATGCCTTCGGCGCCGGCAGCGTGCTGATGAGTGGCGGGGGCAACAAAGGGCGTGCACTGGCGGACAACTATCGCGAGAGAATATTCGAATTTCTAGGCTTTGACCGGGTATTCGAGTTCTACGGCATGAGCGAATTGATGGTGAGTCTTCCTCGCTGCAGCCACGGGCACTTTCATGTGCCCCCGGTGTTGGTACCTTTTGTCCTCGACCCCGAGAACGGTCACCCCTTGCCGCGAGAAGGGACTCAGACGGGCCGATTCGCCTTTGTGGATCTGCTGCCGGATTCATACTGGGGGGGCTTGATCACCGGCGACGAAGTCACCTTGAGCGGCTGGGATGCTCCTTGCGAATGTGGGCGCTGCGGTCCCTACGTGCACGCTACCATCCAGCGCTATAGCGAAAAGCAAGGTGGGGATGACAAGATAAATTGTGCCGGCGCGCCGGAGGCCCATGACAAGGCGGTGGAATTTCTGTTGTCTGCGGTGCGATGAGTGACTTCGGCTTGCCGAGTGCGCCGTCATCACGCCGCGGATAAGCTGTGCCACCCGCTAACTCGACTGACTTTTCCGACTACCGGCCGGGCCGCCTCCCCCAACTTGGATGCCGGCCCGGCGCGACCGTGCGGATCAGAACTCCAGTGGCCTTTGCACAGCGTCGACGCCACCGTCGATGAACACGACATTGCCGTGTAGATATGCCGCCTCGGGCCGGCATAGGAACGCGATCAGCGCGGCCACCTCATCGGGCTGCGCGCGCCGCCCAATGGGGGGCAGGAAGTCGCGGATGGCATCGCCATAGCGCGGATCCCGCAGGCCGGCCTGCAGCAGCGGCGTTTCCACCGCGCCGGGCGCCACCACATTCAGGCGCACCCCGGCCCGCCCCCAGCTGGCGGCGCGTTGCCGTGCCGCTACTGCGACGGCGTACTTCGCGCTCGCATACGCCAGATAGCCCGCTTGGGCGGCCTGCTGACCACCCGCCTCCTCCTCCGCGCGCACCAGGGCGTGCACGCCGTCCTCATCGCCTGCCAGGTAGGCGTCGCGCAGCGGGCTGCCTGCCCAGGACTGCAGCGTGGCCGAGTTCGACGACACCACCACGGCGCACGGATCCGTGCCTTGCCGCAATGYCGCGAACAAGCCGTCCAGCAGAGGTACCACGCCGAAGTAGTTGACTGAAGCGACCAGCGTCGCAGGATCGACATGCGGGCCCACGCCAGCGCAACAGATCAGCCTGTCGATCCTGCCGCCGGACTGCGACAGCGCGCCATCGATAGCGGTCTCGCGGCCGTGCCGGGTGGAGAGGTCGGCGTGGATCTCGGCATCGCGCAGGTCAATGCCGATGACCCTGTCGCCGTCGGCTAGCAGGCGCCGGCGTACGGCCGCGCCCATGCCGGAGGCCGAGCCGGTGATGATGGTAGTTGTCATGGTGTTCGGTTTCGTGAGTGAAAAAGAGGAAAAAAGAAAAAGGCGAAAAGCGGAAAGAAGAAAGCGGAAAGAAGAGAATCGAGACAAGCCAGGCGGCGTCAGGGCGACTGCCGCTGGCTGAGCGTCATCAGCGCCGCCGCACCGCGGCGGCGCTGCCCGTTGCCAGGGCCGGCCATCACACCCGCGCCGGCCAGTCCCGTCGCCCACAACCACCGAGTCCGCGTCAACACTGTCTCCCGACCGCTTTTTGGCCTCTTGCTTGATACTAGTCACCGGCCCGGCAAGCCGCTTCGTCTGAGCAGACTAAGGGGAATCCCGCAACACCCAGCCGGGCCACCTCTCTGAAGCCGGGAGTCATATTTGCGAGATTTCCCTCGCCGCTCTCGCCGCACCGCGCATAGCACCTTCGATATAGCCGATGCCAGTGCAATCGCCGACTTCATAGACCCGATAGCCTTCGGCCTCCAACTGCMTGGCAAGCCTCTGGTCACCTGCCGCACCTTTGGCGACGATGACAGTATTCGCATCGACTGCCTGCGCATTACCTGCTTGGTCAGTGAAGCAAACCCTGTCAGGTTCGATCCGGATGTCCGAGGCACCCGGAAACAGGCCAAGGCCGTGCTCTTTAAGCTCCGCAAGCAGCCGCATCCGGCGGACTATGGTCAATCCTGCGCCAAACCGCGGCACCGCATCAACGACTGTCACCGATCGCCCGCGCTCGGACAGGAACTCAGCCAGTTCGAGGCCGACCAGTTCGCCACCGATGATCACGACGCGCTTGCCCAACGGCATCYACTGACGGGTCGCCTGGCGAACGAAATCGAGATTCGAGGTCAGGCCGCTCGCCGCACCAATCTTCGATGCCATGCGTGTCGCCCACCCGACCTTGCGCGCCAGTTCCTGTGAGCCTTCACCAAGCATCAAGCGACGCATGTCGTCTCCGCTCATGACGTGCTGCAGGTCGTTGCCTGGTATTGGCGGCAAGCCGCGCACCGCGCCGGTTGCAACGACAACGGCGTCAGGGGATAGCGTGCGCAACAGTTCAGGTGTCGCCTGAGTGCGCAGGCGCACATCGATTCGTGACGATTCAACCTGGTGCCGGAGCCAGTCGAGCAGTGGCTCGTTGGCCTGATAGGCGAGCGCGGCAATGCGCAACGTCCCGCCCAGTTGGCTGCCCTGCTCCAGCAACGTCACTTGATGCCCGTCCGCCCGCAGCCGTCGCGCTGATTCCATGCCACCGGGGCCTGCGCCGATAACCACGACCCGCTTGCCACCCTTCGGCGATTGACGATGCAAATACTCGAAACCGGTTTCGGGGTTGACCGCGCAGCGCAGCGGCTTGCCAACGTAGATCGCACTAATGCACGTGTAGCAGTAAATGCAGGGCAGTACGTCATCGGGTCGCCCCTCGGTAAGCTTTCGCGGCAGATGCGGGTCGGCTAGCAGCTTTCTCCCCATTGAGACGAAATCGATCGCGCCTTCGGCAATCTTTTCGTCACCCAGCGCGGGCTCGATCCGGCCCGAGGCAATGACCGGAATGCTGACCGCTGCCTTGATCCGCGCCGCAAACGGAAGATTGAGCCCAGGCTCATGCGGGGTATGCGACGCCGAATGCAACTTCGGTTTTCCCGCGTCATGATAAGCGCTCACGGTAATCGCATCGGCCCCCGCCTCCTCGACGATCTGTGCGGTGCGCACGGCCTCGTCAATCGTGATGCCGTCCGGCACGCCTTCCTCGCGCGAGTCGAGTTTGCACCACACTGGAAAATCGGGGCCAACCGCGGTCCGCACGGCCCGAATCACCTCGACCAGGAGACGGACGCGATTTTCCAGCGGGCCACCATATTCATCGGTACGCCGGTTGGTCGTGGGCGAGATGAACGACGACAGGAGATAGCCGTGCCCGCCATGGACCTCGACGCCGTCAAAGCCGGCCCGCCGCGCCCGGCTCGCAGCGGCGGAAAAATGCGCGATCAACGTGTCGATGTCGGCCTTCGTCATGACCTGAATCGTCACGCCGGTGATGCGGCCGAACGGCGCCTCGGCCAACTCTTCGAGCAAGAACGCCTCGGTGAAATCGCCAGTGGGGGGTTCAGGCAGCGAGGGCGCCCACACCGGCCGCCCTGCAAGCATATCCTCCACGCCGATCAACCCGCCATGGTGCAGCTGCGCGGCGATTTTAGCGCCGTGCGCGTGGACGGCTTCGGTCAGTGCGGTCAGGCCGGGAAGGAAGCGATCGTCCGAAATGGCGATCTGGTTCACCTGATTGGCGCCGGCCGGCCAAGCCACGCCGGCGACGCCGGTGATGATCAGCCCCGCCCCCCCTTTGGCCTGCGATTCGTGATAGCGCACGATGCGCTCACCGCAATGACCATCTGGCTCCGCAAGGCTTGCACCCATCGCCGTGACGACAATGCGGTTGCGTAGGGTCATCGTGCCGATTCGGCCAGGTGCCAGCAGGTGGCGATACGATGTGCGGCTCATTGAATGTCTCCTGTGGTTGCGTCTTGATAGACATGCCGGCGCCACGGCGGCGCAAGGCGTGCCATTTATCGCTCCGCATCGATCATCCGATCGGCGCCAGTGGCGCACTGACAAGCGGGCAGTGGGGGAAAGCTTCTTTCGTTCACATGGGAATCTGTCGTGCGGGCGCAATGCCGCGCGACGTCACGCGGTCGTACCATGCCGGACACCGCGGAGAATTCGCATCTGCCGGCGAATCGCACCCTCGTCTGCAGGAACCAGGCTATAGGCAAGTCCAATGCGGCTAGCCAGCGCAATGATGTCGTCCAGCGACGCGGGCGCCGTGCCTGACTTCTCTGCGTAATCGCGGTAGCGTTCAGCCAGCACCTTGTGCCACATCGGCTTGATGTTCTCGAGGATGTAGGGAAACACCTCCGCCGTAACGCTTCTGGCCAGGTAGTCCTGACGAAGCCCGGCGAGGCGTTGCCGGTACTTCACGGCGAAACACACGCATTCTTCGAGATACCCCTCGAAATCGCCCTCGTAGCCCGACAAGCTGCGCTGCATTTCCTCGAAAAATACGCCATTTTCCACGCCAATCGCGGCCTGGATCAGTTCATTCCGGGTGCCGTAGTAACGGTAAAGGGTTCTGCGCGAAATGTTGGCGCGCTTGGCCACATCATCCACGGTGAAACCCTCGATACCCATCTCTGCCATGCAGTCGAGCGTGGACCTCAGAATCAAGGCGCGCCCCTGTTCGGGACAGTCGATTCGGCTGGCGTCGCCCCAGCGAAGTTGTCTATTCATTCGGAACTTTGCCTCTCGCAACGTGATGCGCTTTTGATCGGGGTGTGATCCCGGCATTGCCGTGGCGGCTTCACCCAGTATTGCACAAATTCTATTTTTTGTGCCATTGTCGTGACTCATTTTTGTATTTATGTGCCATAGTGACCGGACCCGATGCGGTTGTGCCGCGCTCGGCAACGGGCAGCTTGTTGGCCTTTGACCCGGCGTACTTCGGCCCGGCTCACCACTGACTGGTACAGGTCGCCTGGAAAACACTTAACGTTGGAGACAAGCCAATGAACAACAGCAATCCGGCCGTGAATTGGGATACAACGTACGACGTGGTCGTCGTCGGTTCCGGGGCAGGCGCGATGACGGCAGCGCTGCGCGCATACGATCTCGGCCTGACCGTGCTCCTCGTCGAGAAAAGCCCGCACTATGGGGGCACGACGGCTATTTCCGGTGGCGGAATCTGGATCCCTTGCAATGACCAGATCCAATCTCTCGGCGGCAACGACTCCTATGAGGAAGCGGTGGCGTATCTCCGGGATGTCGTAGGGGAAGATTTCGATCTGGACAGAATCAATGCCTATCTCAAAAACGGGCCGGAGATGGTCCAGTATCTCGCCACGCAGGCGCAGACGCATTTCCACGCGGTGCCCCGCTATCCCGACTACTACCCGGACCGCACGGGAGGAAAGCCCGGTTACCGAACCATGGAGCCAGCGGCATTCGATGCGCAACGTCTCGGCGATGCCTTTGACGAACTCCGGGCTCCGTCGCCCGCCACCCTGGTGGGCGGGCGCATTTCGCTGACGCAGATCGAAGCCCACACCATTGTCGCGAAGGAGTCCGGCTGGCTCGGCTTGTTGGMACGTCTCGCGTTCCGGTACGCAACGGATTTGCGCTGGCGCCGTCGAACGCGCAGGGACCGCCGGCTGACGCTTGGCAACGCCTTGGTCACGAGCCTGCGCGCGGCACTCGCGCATCGGTCCATACCGCTGTGGCTCGACACCCCGATGCGCACGCTCCATGCGCACGATGCCCGCGTGAGCGGCGTAGCGGTGGAGCGACAGGGACGCGAATACAACCTTCGCGCGCGATGCGCGGTGGTGCTCGCCTGCGGCGGCTTTGAGTCCAGCCAGGAAATGCGCGACCAATATCTGCCGAAGCCCACGCAGGCCGAATGGACAGCCGCCCCGCCGATCAATACCGGGGACGGAATTCGCGCCGGCCTGAAGATCGGCGCGAGCGTTTCGCTGATGGGATACACATGGGGCGTGCCGACGGTACGGGTTCCAGGAGAGGAGAAACAACGCGGGCTTTTCGTGGAGCGTGCGTTGCCGCGATGCGTGCTGGTCAATCGGCTCGGTCGGCGATTCGTCAACGAAGCAGCGCCGTACCCGGACATCATCCACGCCATGTATGCCGACAACGCGCAAACAAAGGCGAATGTGCCAGCATGGCTGGTGTTCGATGCAGAGTATAGAAAACGCTATCCGTGCGGCGTGCTGCTTCCCGGCAGCATACAGCCTGACTCCAGGATTCCGCATGGCTGGCTGGACAGTGTCATCTATCGTGCCGGGACGCTGGCCGAACTGGCCCAGAAAATCGGCGTCGAACCACGCGGCCTTGCCACGACGGTGAATCAAATGAACGCCTATGCGTCAATGGGTACCGACCATGARTTCGGCAAGGGCGGCAATCTCTTCGATCGCTACTATGGCGACAGCTCCTCCAAGCCGAACCCGTGCCTGGGCCCGATCGACCGTGCACCTTTCTACGCGCTGCGGATCGATCCCGGTGAGATCGGCACCAAGGGCGGATTGAGCACCGATGCCTGCGCCCGCGTCCTCCGCCCCGATGGCAGCGTCATTGAGGGATGCTAYGCGATCGGCAATACCTCGGCCGCGGTCATGGGAAAAACCTATCCCGGACCAGGTTCGACTATCGGGCCGGCCATGACCTTTGGCTACATCGCTGCGAATCATATCGCGGCAGAGAAAAGCAACGGAAGCAATCCACGCCCTTGGGTCGACTGACGCAGGCTGGAAACCGTGAAATCCGACGTTACCCGGAACTTGACGACTGGTGGGAAAGTGGAACGCTTACCCCACGGGATGCACATGCAATCTGGCTAACTCTCCTCTCGCTGCCGCAGAAACATGTCGAAGCCGCGGTTGGCCGAACGGCTTTGCAGGACCTCCTTAAAGCTACACATGATCTACATGTAGTGTGTAGTCCGATCAGACGATGTTGATTCCAGATTCCGCAAATATGCTTAGACCAAGAGACTGGCCCTGACGGCACAACAGGAGTCGGCATCTGCCCATGGTGGGCAGCGGCAAGCGGAGACGGCGATGAGAACATGGTTGCGGGCGGTTTGTCTGTTTGTGGCCGGGGCCGGTGCTGCCGTGGCCCTGATCTTTGCCTTTGCAGGGGGCCTGCCATCTGCCCGGCTTGGTTTTGATCCGCAGAGCGCGATCAGACATGACGGAGACTCGACCGGCGAAGAAACCAATGGCTCGGCGATCATGCAGGCGTCTTGCGATGACATCTGCCGGCAAAGCATTGGGGTTGCCGCAGTTGCTCTGCTGAATCACCGCAGCGCCCCATAGTGTGCGTTCCATGCCAAGTCCTGGTCTGGCCCGTGCCGTCATGTCGGCAAGATGCTGCCCCCTAGTGTCCCCGTCACTCTCAGATTGGCGTCGATGGCCGAAGCAAGCCGCAACTGGATCCAGCCATTCGCGCTATTGAAGTAAGCCGAGACTATTCGTCTTCGCTCAACGCCGGTTCCACCTTCGGTTGTCCCATTGGCAAATTGGCAAATTGGCAAACTGGCAGCCCCCGCAGCGAGCCAGCCGGCACGCCCACGTGCGCGCATCGTGCATTCCGTCGATCGAATTGCTCCGCCGAACAACCTCAAATCGTAGTCAGATTCTTCTCGCAACGACACCCATACTTATCCACGGAGTGACCCATGAGAGCATTAGTCTTCGCATCGACCGCGGTTGCGCTTGCGACAGCAAGCCTTACGTGCGCGCAAGCCGCAGGGCAGGAGAACGGCACCTTCCCGGGCCGCAACCCCTGGCTGACCGACAGCGTCTATCCCATTTCGCACGACAATCCGGCCGCGACCGATTCCGTCCYGCACGCCGGCCCAACCAAGGGCCGCAGGCTGTCGGCAAGCGATGTGAAAACCGTGCCAACCGTCTTCACCTCGAATCCTACAGTGAAGAAGATCGGTGACAAGACGATCATTTTCGCGGCCGGCGTCGAGGGCATCAGCAAGATCGACGCGACCGGCGAAGCCTATGACCTGGTCTCGCTCCTGCCCTACCCTGGAATGGAGACGCTGGCCACGAACGGCAATCGCGAGAAGATCCGGGCAGCACTGGAGGAAGTCGACGCCGCCCGCCGCGCGAACGATGACACGAAGCTGCTGGCACTGTCGGGGAAGATGGAGGAACTGGGCTTCAAGCGTCAGATGCTGGCCAACGGTGCCTACAACATGATCGACAAGGACGGCGTTCACTATGCCGCCTTTGGTGGCCTGAAGATCCTGAAGTCCACCGACGACAATGATCCGAAGAAGCCGCTGCGCGTCGTCAAATTCCGGGACTTCTMGCAGGCATTGCCTGAAGACATGCGCAAATCTGCCATCATCGGCATGGGCATGACCTATGCCGGCGATGTCGTTGCCGCCGCGCATGGCGCAGTGCTCCTGCTGGACCGCGATCTCGATCTCAAGGGCACGCTGCTGCTGCCGGGCGAGGCGATCGAAAACAGCATCTGCATTGACGAGAACAGTGGCATCTATGTGGTCACCTCCAAGCGCATGCTGAAGATCGTCTGGACCGGCACCAGGCTGTCCTATGATGAAGCAGATGGTGGCTGGCAGGCCGACTACAACACCATGAGCAGTGCGCAGGCCATCGCTGCCGGCGCTCTGACGACTTMCGGCGGATCCGGCACCACGCCAACGCTGATGGGCTTCGGCAACGACCCCGACAAGCTGGTTGTGATTGCCGACGGCGATGCAAAGGGAGCCAACCTCGTGGCTTTCTGGCGCGACCAGATTCCGCCCGGATTCAAGCAGAAGCCGGGCACCAAGTCCGCACGCATCGCCGATCAGATTCCGCTGGAAATCTCCAAGGCCACGGTCGAGCCGTCGCCCGAGGTGCTGGGCTATGGCGTCGCCCTGCTGAATAACTCCTACCCGAAGCCCGCGCCCGATATATGGGGCAACGCGGTAACGCCCGGCGTGACCCGGCCCGCCCCGCGTGGGGTAGTCAAGTTCAACTGGAACACTCGGACGAAGTCRTTCGAGAAGGCCTGGGTGAACAAGGTGATCGACAACACGGATGTGATGGTCCCYGTCATTTCYGCCAAGAGCAACATGATCTACCTCGCCAACAAGGAAAACGGCAACTACGARTATGTAGGCCTTGACTGGGATACCGGCGCCATCAAGGCCCGCTGGCCGTTCCCGGACGACAGCCGCAAATGGAACGCCTGGGGCGGCATTACCGCATTGCTCGAGGATGGGGATCTGCTGATCGGCGGCATCTTTGCCACGAAGCGGGTAAACGTTGGAGACGGGAAGTAGCTGCGACGTGGGCTGGTTCGCTCCTCTCTCCCATGCATTCCATGAAGTGGGAAGAGGAGCGACATCCTGATCTTAAGTCATCGTAAGTCATCGGCTTTCGCCAT
>NZ_JBFTSF010000238.1:0-10306 GCF_056399905.1 Cupriavidus sp. 01L46 | reverse complement strand
GGCGGGAGGTCGGCCCCGCGCCGCGGCGAGCCCAAGAATAGCGGAAAACATGGCAGCGCAACACCGCGCGGCAGGGCGCATGGCGGAGCACGGCGAGGATGCCGAAACGCCGGGACATAGGGTAAGGTGTAAGCACCGTCATCCGGGTCAGCATCCGGGTCAGCAGCAGGGCCAACCTTCCCGCCAACATCCGGGCCACGCCATCGACATGGGTTTCTTCGATTCGCTTTTCCTGCGCAAGCCGCCGCCGGATCGTTTCGCGGCGCTGTTCATTGCCGCTGCCCGGCGCCAGGGCTTTGAGGGGCGCCTCGATTTCAACGCGGACGAGTTCCGGCTGGAGCACGGGCGCAACGCTTTCTTCAACCTCCACAACGCCTACCGGGCGTACTGCGAGGCGCCTGGCGCGCAGCGCGACAAGGCGCTGCATGGTTTCGTGGCCACCTTGTGTTCCAGCGGGCAGGCCACGCCGGCCTTGCTGTCCGAGGCCCGGCCCATGCTGCGCCCGCTGATCCGCAGCCGCTCGCTGATCGACGAGATCCGGCTGCACCACTTGCGCACGGAAGGCGATCCTTCGACCTTTGATGTCGCCTACCTGCCCTTCGGCGAGGATTGCGTGATCCTGCTGGCGGTGGACTATCCGGAAACCACGTCGACGCTGCTCAATGGCCCCTCCGCCTCCTGGCAGGTGACACTTGGCCAGGCGCTGCAGATCGCGGGCGACAACCTGCGCGACCACACCGGCGAAGCCTTCGTCCCGGTCGCGCAGGGCGTCTACCAGGGCGCCTGGAGCGACGGCTACGAGGCCAGCCGCGCGCTGCTGCCGGATGTGCTGGAGCGGGTACCGGTACGCGGCCGCCCGGTCTTCATGATGCCAACCCGCGAGGTGCTGCTGGTGACGGGCGACCAGGATGATGCCGGGCAGCTGCGCATGGTGGAGCTCAGCCTGCAAGCGTCCCGCCAGGGCCGCACGATCTCGCCGGCCATGTTCCGCTACCAGCCCGGGGGCGTGGCGCACGCTGTGCCCACGGGGACCGAGGTGTTGCATTTCGTCCCGGCTGGCGAGGAGGCTGCACGGCACCTTGCCCATCTGGTGCGGCTGTACCGCAAGGAAGAATACGACACGCAAAAGGCTGCCCTTGACCGCCTGAACGAGCGCGACGGTGCCGATGTCTTCCTGGCCAATTACGTGCTCTATGGGCGGCAGGATGATCCGCTTACCGCGTTTTCGATCACCACCTGGACGTGCGGCGTGGATACTTCGCTGCCGCGCGCGGATCGCATCGCCCTGGTACGGCCCGACGCGGCCGATGGCGTGGGGCGGACGCGGGTGGTGGGCTGGCAGCAGGCGCTGGCCTTGCTGGGCGATCTGATGGAGCCGGAGGCGCAGTATCCTGCCAGGTATCGCGTCAAGGCGTTTCCCGACGATCGCCGGCTGGCGCTGCTCGATGAGATCGGCTGACGCTCGCCTGCCAACGCGCCCGGCGCGCCGTTAGCGCGTCTTGCGGAAAGTCAGGTTGATCCGCTCGCGGCCCACCAGCGCGTGATCGCCGTCGGCCAGCGGCGCAATGCCGTGGAACGCCAGCCTGGCCGGGCCACCCCATACCACCACATCGCCATGCGCCAGCCGCACGCGCAGCGGGCGCTCGGCGCGGGCAAGGCCGCCGAACAGGAACACGGCCGGCAGGCCAAGCGACACCGAGACGATGGGCGCACGCAGGTCGAGCTCATCGCGGTCCTGGTGCAGGGAGAGCCGGGTGCCCGGTGCATAACGGTTGAGCAGGCACGCGTCCGGCCGGAAATCGGCAAAGCCGGCCGTGGCGGCCGCATCGCGCGCCAGCGCCAGGAAGGCATCCGGCATGCCAGGCCAGGGCTGGCCGCTGAGGGGATCGGCCGCTTCGTAGCGATAGCCGGTGATATCCGAAACCCAGCCAAACTGGCCGCAGTTGGTCATGGCCACCGACATGCGCAGGCCGCCCGGCGTGACAAGGTGCCGCCACGGCGCTTGCGTGGCAATGGCGCGCACGTTATCCAGCAGGGTTTGTTCATGCTCCCGAGCGAAGCCGCGCAGCACCACTGCGCCGGGCACGATGGGCTCGGCGCGGGGGGCGTCCTGGGGGAGGGAGTCGAACAGGTCGAAGGTCATGGCGTCTTGGCGGGCGGGCGCGCCAGCCCTGGTGGCTGCGGCCCTGCTCTAAAACGACATGGTAAGCGCGAATGCGCCGGTCTGCGTGGCCAGCCCGGGTGTGTGCGCCCGAGCGTCCATCCCGCCCGCGCGGTCAGGCGAAGGTGTCGACCTCGCCGCGGGCGAGGGTGCGTGCCACCGGGGCAACGGGGCCGGCATTGACCGGGGCTGCCGGCATGCCTGCCAGCGTGCCGAAGCCGTTCTGCGCATTGCCCGGCTGGCGTTGCTGCTGTTGGCCGTTGCCGGGCTGGCCGGCAAAGCTGTCGGCGCCAACCGAGGTCTGGCCCAGCTGGATGCCGCTGTCGGCCAGCGCGGTGCGCAGTTGCGGCAGTGCGGCTTCGACCGCGGCGCGCACGGCGGCGTGCGGCGAGACGAACTGGGCCTGGGCCTGGTCGTTGACGACGTTGAGCACGACCTTGAGCGGGCCGAGGTCGGGCGGATTGAGCTGCAGCTCGGCGGTGTGGTTGCCTTGGGTCGACAGGCGCACCATCTGCTGGCCAAGCGCTTGCGGCCACTGGCCATCACCCACGGGCGGGGCGATCGGCAGCGAGGTGGCCGGCGACAGGCCGCCGGAGGTTGGCGCCTGGCTCGCGGCCAGGCTGCCGGCTGCCATCAGCGGCGTGACGGCGGCGGGCGTGGCTTCGGTGCTGGCCGGCTCGGCGGCGCGCATGGCTGCTGCCAGTTGCATCGGGTTGGCCGGCGCGGCGGTGGTGGTTGCCGCGGGCGGGCTGTTCTTGCCGGCATCGCCAAGCTGCAGCGGGGCCTTGTACGGCTGGCCGAGCGAGGCGTCCTGCTGCCCCGAGGAGGCCTGGCCATTGCCGCCTTGCTGGCCGGCCATGGCGGCTTTGAGGCTGGCGGCCAGGTCCGCGCTCGCCTTGGTGGCGTCGGTGCCGGGCGTTGCGGCGGGCTTGTCCGTGGCTGCTGCCTGGGTGCCGGCAGCCGTTTGCGGCACGGCTTGCAACGCGGCGCGCTGGGACGCGATGGTGGCCAGCGTATCGGCGGCGGCTGACGCCGTCGGTGCGCCCGCGTCGGGCGTCGCGGCCGCGCCGGTGGCGAGCGCCGGGTCTTTCATGTCTTTCAAGCCGGCTTGCGCGCCCAGGGCGGCAGTGCCGGGTAGTCCGGTCGAGCCTGGCAGCGCGCCGTTGGCTGCCGGCGCGGCAGGCTGTGCCGGCTGCGGCGCGAGCAGGGCGGCCAGCGCGGCGGCGGCGGACTGTGCGGCGGGATTCGCGGCTTGGTCCTCGGACGTCTCGGCGTCCTTGTCCTGGCGGCGTGATGGCTTGGTGGCTACCGTGCTGGACTGCGTGCCTTCTTTGGCGGCATTGGCGTTCTGGCCGCCGGCGTCGTTGCGTGCGGCCGCGTTATCGGTGTTGTTGCTGGCGTTGCTGGCGTTGCTTGCGCTGCCATTGCCGGCGTTGCTGCTATTGCTGCTATTGCTGCTGGTGCTGCTGGTGCTGCTGGTGCGGTCGTCGTTGCGGGCGCGCGCCAGCGCATCGCCGAACCCTTGCTGCTGCGCATCGGCACTGCTGGTGCTGCTGGTGCTGCGCGAAGAAGCGGCTGTGGCGGCCGTGGCGGCATTGCTGACAATCTGGCTGATATCGATCATGTTCGGGCTCGGTCTGTCTGGGCGGCTTAGCGGTGGCGGCCTGCAACTTGCAGGCGGGCGGCGCGGGCTGCGTATTCGTCGGTGTCGCGTTGCTCGCGGCGCGTGCTGGCAATCTGCTCGCGCGTATCCGCGCGGGTAATGAGCGTGTCGAAGGAACTCTGGCGGCGCTTTTGCTGCTGCCAGTTGGCGCGCCCGGCGAGCAACTGGGCTTCGGCCCGCGCCAGCGCTTCGGTCTGCTGGCGGATGGCGGTATCGAGCGAAGCCAGGAACTGCGCAAAGTCCTGCCAGCGGGTGGAAGTCATGCCGTCCTGCGCGATGGCTTGCATGCGCTCGCGGTATTCCTGCCGGTACTGCGTGAGCGCGGCCAGTTGCTGCTCCGCCTGGTTGCGCAGGCCTTGCAGCCGGCCCAGCTCGCGCGCGGCGGCATCCGTATCGTTCTGGGCCAGGTCGGCCAAGGTATTCAATGCAGATGGCTTAGCCATGTTCACTCCGTTGGAAGAGACTATGCAACTGGCCGATCGAGGCGTCATAGCCGGCGCGCTCATGGATGTCTTGCTGCAGGAAGGCCTCCATCTGCGGATGCAGGTGGATGGCCAGGTCCAGCTCCGGATCGTTGCCCGGCACGTACGCGCCCACGCTGATCAGGTCGCGGTTGCGCTGGTAACGCGACATCAATTGCTTGAAGCGCCGCACCGAGGCGAACTGCGGCGGCTCGATCAGCGCCGTCATGGCCCGGCTGATCGAGGCTTCCACGTCGATGGCGGGGTAGTGGCCGGATTCCGCCAGGCTGCGAGAGAGCACGATGTGGCCGTCGAGGATGGCGCGCGCGGAATCCGCGATCGGGTCCTGCTGGTCGTCGCCTTCGGTCAGCACGGTGTAGAAGGCCGTGATCGAGCCGCCGCCTTCGGCGCCGTTGCCGGTGCGTTCCACCAGCGTGGGGAGCTTGGCGAACACCGAGGGCGGATAGCCCTTGGTAGCGGGCGGCTCGCCGATGGCCAGGGCGATCTCGCGCTGGGCCATGGCGTAACGCGTGAGCGAGTCCATGATCAGCAGCACGTGGCGGCCCTGGTCGCGGAAGTACTCGGCCAGGCGCGTGGCATAGGAGGCGCCCTGCATGCGCAGCAGCGGCGAGGTGTCGGCAGGCGCCGCTACCACCACGGAGCGCGCGCGCCCTTCCGGGCCCAGGATGTTCTCGATGAAGTCTTTCACTTCGCGGCCGCGCTCGCCGATCAGGCCGACCACGATCACTTCCGCGCTGGTGTAGCGCGCCATCATGCCSAGCARYACGCTCTTGCCCACGCCGGARCCGGCGAACAGGCCCATGCGCTGGCCGCGGCCCACGGTGAGCATGCCGTTGATGGCACGCACGCCCACGTCGAGCACGGTCTCGATAGGCGCGCGCGACAGCGGGTTGATCTGCGTGCCGCCGAGCGTGACTTCGGTGGCAGCGGTGATGGGGCCCAGGCCGTCCAGCGGACGTCCGGCGGCATCGAGCACGCGCCCGAGCAGGCCTTCGCCTACCGGCAGGCGCTTCGAGCCCGGCTCACGCGGGGTGGTGTCGCCGCTGGGCAGCGGCGTGGGCTCGAGCGGGTAGACGCGCGCGCCGGGCACCAGGCCCACCACGTCGGACTGCGGCATCAAGTAGAGCCGGTCGGCGCCGAAGCCGACGACTTCCGCCTCGGCCAGGCGCGGGCCGGTGCTCTTGCCGTGCAGCTGGCCGCCCGGCAGCTCGATCAGGCAATCGCTGCCGACCGGCAGGCGCAGGCCCACGGCTTCCAGCACCAGGCCGGCGGCGCGGGTCAGGCGGCCGCAGCTGCGCTTACTGTCGATCTCGGCAATGCCGGCCGAGGCCGCGGTGAGCGCATCGCGCCAGCGCTGGCCATGCAGGCCGGCGGTGAAATCCGGATTCACCGAGGCGTTGGCCGAGGTATTGGCCGAGGTATCAGGCATGCGGCGGCTCCCACGGGTCGTCACGGCCGAGCGCCTTGACCACGCGGCTCCAGCGCGTGGACAGCGTGGCATCGAGCTCGCCGCTGGCGGCGCTTGCCACGCAGCCGCCGCGCGCGATGGCCGGGTCGGCGCGCACGCTCCAGCCGGCGGCTTGGAGTTCGCCCGTCAGGTGGGTTTCCACCAGCGTGACATCTTCGGGATTGAGCAGCAGGCAGGGCGAGCCGGACAGCGCCGGCTCGGCCGCGAGCAGTTCGCGCACCGCAGGCAGCAGCACGGCGGGATCGGCCTGCACGGCCTGCTGCACGAGCTGGCGCGCGACATCCAGCGCCAGTGAAATCAGGGTCTGGGCCACTTCTTCGTCAACGCGGCCAAGCGCGTGGCTGAAGGTGGCGGCCAGTTGCTGCAGGTGGGCGGCTTCGGTGCGTGCGCCTTCCAGGCCGCGCGCATAGCCTTCGCGGTGGCCGTCGCCGTAGCCCTGGGTCTGGCCCTGGGTATAGCCCTGGGCGTAGCCTTCCTTGCGCGCGCCTTCACGCATGGCGTCGAGCGCGGCGAAGTCGATGGGGGGCGGTGCGGGTTCCAGCGGCATGAACTCCGCCGGAGCGGGCGCGGCCTTGCGCGGATCCAGCGAGACCATCTGCCAGCGTTGCCAGCCGTTTTTCTGCGGGGCGCGGCCCGCCGGCGCGGTAAAGCTCTCGAAGCCGGCCTGCCGCGGCGCGCCGCGGTTGCCCGCTGCGCGGCCATCGCCGGCATCGCTGGCATGATCGCCGCGAAGCTCGCTGCGGCCATCGACAAAATCGCTGTCCGAGGCAAGGCCCCGGAACTGGCGCAGGGCACGTTCAGACGTAGGCATCGTCGCCACCACCGATTACAACTTCGCCGGCTTCGGCCAGGCGTCGTACCACCTGGAGGATGTTCTTCTGCTCGGCCTCGACTTGCGAGACCCGTACCGGGCCCAGCGCTTCGAGGTCTTCGCGCAGCATTTCGCCCGCGCGGGTCGACATGTTGCKGATGAACTTGTCGCGCAACTCCACCGGCGCACCCTTGAGCGCGACGATGAGCGATTCGGTGGCCACTTCCTTGAGCACGCGCTGGATGCCGCGATCGTCGACTTCCATCAGGTTCTCGAACAGGAACATCTCGTCGATGATCTTCTGCGCGAGGTCGCCATCGTGCAGGCGCACGCCTTCGATCACCGCTTCTTCGTGGGCCGTGCTCATCAGGTTGATGATCTCGGCCGCCGTGCGCACACCGCCCATGCGGCTGCGCTTGAGGCTCTGGCCCGCCAGCAGCTTGGTCAGCACGTCGGTCAGTTCCTGCAGGGCGCCAGGCTGCACGCCGCCGAAGGTGGCGATCCGCAGGATCACGTCCTGGCGCAGGCGCTCGGTGAACATCGCGATGATCTCGGACGACTTCTGCCGGTCCAGGTGGATCAGGATGGTGGCGATGATCTGCGGGTGTTCGTCGCGGATCAGTTCTGCCACCGAAGTGGAATCCATCCAGTTCAGCGAGTCGATGCCGGCGCCCGGGTCGCGGGACTCGAGGATGTCCTCGATCACCGATACCGCGCGCTCCTCGCCCAGCGCCTTGTTCAGCACGCTGCGGATAAAGGCGCTCGAATCCACATTCAGCGCAAGGTACTGCTCGGTCTCCGAGCGGAACTCGGCCAGCACGGCGGACATCTGCTCGCGCGTCACCGAGTTGAGCGTGGCCATGGCTGAGCCCAGGCTCTGCACTTCGCGGGGGCCAAGGTGCTTGAATACTTCTGCTGCGGCGTCTTCACCGAGCGACATCATCAGGATGGCGCTCTTCTGCAATCCTTCATCGGTCATCGCTAGCCATCCAGTTTTTGATCACACTAGCAACCAGGCGCGGGTCGCGCTGCGCGGCGTCACGCACCAGGGCGAGATCGCTTTCATATTTAGCGGCAAGCCGCAGGACTTCCGGATTTGCCAGCTCTTCAGGCGGCAACAGAATGGCTTCGTTGTCGGCCGACTTTTCCTGTGGCGGCGGCAGGGGCGGCGCGGTGTACTTGCGCAGCACCGGACGCGCCACCTTGAACCACACGAACAGCGCCAGCAGTGCCAGCAGCAGGTAGCCGGCGGCGGTCTTGGCCAGGGCGATCATTTCCGGCTGCTTCCACAGCGGCAGTTCCGGCTTGATGTCGTTGTCCACGGTGAACGGGCTGTTGACCACATTGAGCGAGTCGCCCCGGTCGGCCGAGAAGCCCATGGCTTCCTTGGTCAGGTTCTCGATCTGGGCGAGCTGCGCGGCGGGCAGGGCTTCAGACACCATCTTGCCGTTGGCGCCCGCCTTTTGACGGTAGTTGACCACCACGGCCACCGACAGGCGCTTCACGCCGCCGGGTGCCTGCTGCACATGGCGCACGGTACGGTCGAGCTCGTAGTTGGTGGTGGAGTCGTGGCGGTTGCTGCTCGGGCCGGTCTGGGCCGTGGCGGTGGCGCCGCCCTGGGCCTGGCCAGCGGCCTGGCCTTGCTGGCCGGGCTGCTGCCCCGGCTGGTTCGGCTGGCCCGGGCGCGGCGGCTGGGCCGTGGTGATCGGGGCCGTGGCCGGCGCCGGCGGCTGGTTGGACAGCGCGCCAGGCACGCCGCCAACCGGCGCTGCGCCTTGCTGGCTCGACTCGCTCGATTGCTGGCTGCGAATGGCGGCGCGGGTTGGGTCCTGATTCGGCTTGTAGGACTCGTCCGTGTGCTCGACGATGGAGAAGTCCACGTCGGCGGTAACCTGCGCTTTCACGTTGTCCTGGCCGAGAATCGGCGCCAGGATGGCCTCCACGCGCTGCGCGTAGTTGCGCTCCAGCGCCTGCACGTACTTGATCTGGCCGGCGTCGAGCATGCGCTCGTTGGTGCCGCTGCCGGACAGCAGGTTGCCGTGCTGGTCGACGATGGAAATGGCCTTGGGCGTGAGTTCCGGCACGCTGGACGAAACCAGGTGGCCGATCGCGGCGACCTGGCCGTCGTCGATGGCGCGGCCCGGGTAGAGTTGCAGCACGATCGAGGCGGTCGGCTTCTGGCGTTCGCGCACGAACAGCGTCGGCTTGGGAATGGCCAGGTGCACGCGCGCCGACTGCACCGCCGCAATCGATTCGATCGAGCGGGCCAGCTCGCCTTCCAGGCCGCGCTGGTAGTTGACCTGTTCGGCAAACTGGCTGATGCCGAACTTCTGCGTGTCCATCAGTTCCATGCCCGTGGTGCCGCTCTTGGGCAAGCCCTGCGAAGCCAGGCGCAGCCGCGTTTCGTGGACTTTCTCGGAGGGCACCATCACCGCACCGCCGCCTTCGGCGAACTTGTACGGCACGTTCATCTGCTGCAGGGAGGCGATGACGGCACCGCCGTCGCGCTCGGACAGATTGCTGTAGAGCACCTTGTAGTCCGGCGCACGCGACCAAAGCACACCCACCGCGATGGCCGCGGCGAGGGCCGCGCCGCCCAGCATCAGGGGCAGGCGCGGATTGGTCTTGAGTCGCTCGAACAGCTCGGACTTGTTCGACAGGGCTGCCACGGCGTTCATGCGCGCGCCCCCGTCACGGCCGGGCCGGCATGGGTCAGGATCGGCTGGGCCGGATGGCGGGCGCCGCTCTGGCTGCCCTGTCCACCCCGGCTGGCCTGGCTAACCCGGGCTTCGGCATGGCTAAGATCACGCTGCTGACAAAACACGCGTACTCCCCGCGATAGTTGATGAGATTMGGGTCCGGACCGGGCGCGCAAAGGAGAGCGGCATCCCAGATTCGGCACGGTATCGATGATCATCCAAGGCGGGTGTCGACAATCCGGCGAATAGGCCTCGTTTTCCACCCGAATTCCCGCAATGGCCCGGGTGACGCCGCGAGTACGCTTCGGGGGCTGGCACAGGTGGCGCGCGCGGATGCGGTATTTGTGGCATAGGCGGCGCATTGCGCCAGGTTTGCCGGCAGAGGCCCGGGCGGGTGCCCGGCGCAACCCTTAATGACTCATTTTTCGAACCGGTTTCCCCCGGGGCGGGCTTTGGCTGGCCAGGGCGGGGCGGGTTCCAAGCGGATCGCCATGACTACCATCTCTTCCATCGACGGCATGTTGCAGCAACTGCGCGGGCTGGCCCAGAGCGCCACCGGGCAGGAAAGCCAGGCTTCCGCCGTTTCCTCCGGCGGTTTTGCCGGCGAGCTCCAGCGTTCGCTGGCGCGCATCAGCAACGTGCAGGAGAAGGCTTATGGGCAGGCTGAGGCGTTTGAGCTTGGCAAGCCGGGTGTGTCGCTCAACGATGTGATGATCGATATGCAGAAGGCCAATGTTTCGTTTCAGACCGGGGTACAGGTTCGGAACCGGTTGACGGCGGCTTATCAGGAGATGATGAGCATGACGGTTTGAGGGGAGTGGCTTGTGGCTGCTTGGAGGCTAGCTGCAACGGCTTAACTTCAAGGTCAAAGGCAACTGCCGTTTCACCACCCCTGCGGGGCGGCGACCTACTTTTTTGTCTTGCCAAAAAAGTAGGCAAAAAAGGCGCGCCGGATGGGGCGACACCCTCCTCGGGATTCGGCGAAAAGAGCGGCCGGGACCCAAACTCGCATCGCCTTAAGG
>NZ_JBFTSF010000237.1:0-10314 GCF_056399905.1 Cupriavidus sp. 01L46 | reverse complement strand
CTGTTGCGCTTCGAGCAGGAAGGTCAGGTGACTGGAAAGCATCGCGCCCGAAAGTTAACACTTCGGCGCAGCGTTTACAACTTCCTCTGACGCTACATACAAAAATGCCGTTCAGCTCTTAACTGAACGGCATTAGGCTCTATGGCCGGTTTTTATCTTCTCGTCGACCGACGCGTCAGGCGCGCGGCGGTTCCGTGTCGATGAACGACTGGCGCTTGGCAAGCTTGTCCTGGTACACGGCGAGGCGCGGGTGGCGCTCACGCCAGGCGATGTCCGGGAAGCGGAAGTCGAGGTACGACAACGCGCAGCCCACGGCTACGTCGGCCAGCGAGTAATGGTTGCCCGAGCACCAGGGCCGGTCGGCCAGGCCGTCGGCGATGGCCACCAGCGCCGCGTCGATCTTGCCGAGCTGGCGCGTGACCCAGCGTTCGCTGCGCTGCTCGGGCTCGCGTTGCGTGTGTTCCAGGCGCGCCAGCAGGGCGGCGTCTAGCAGGCCGTCGGCCAGCGCTTCCCAGCAACGCACTTCGACGCGTTCGCGGGCGCCCTGCGGGATCATGCGGCTGACGGGCGTCAGGGTGTCGACGTATTCGACGATCACGCGCGAGTCGAAAATCGCGCCGCCGTCTTCCATGACCAGGCACGGTACCTTGCCCAGCGGATTGAACTGGGAGATGGTGGTGTCCGGCGACCACACGTCAACCTCGACCATCTGGTAATCGATCTTCTTTTCCGCCATCACTACGCGCACCTTGCGCGCGTAAGGGCTGGTTTGCGATGCATACAGCTTCATGGACTCCCCTCGAGCTTGTTATGAAGTGCATCGGTCGCGCCTCGCGCGGCCGGCATGCCCGATGCACTTCATAACAGGCTAGCGGATCGGCGAGCGCGAGTATACCCGTGCCCCGTCCGGGATGTGCCGGGCGTGCGCGGCGCCTGCCTGCCGTGTCGCCATGCTGAGACGTGAGCGCTGCCCGGCCCCGCGAACGCGTCCACAGAAGGCGGGCCGCGATGGTAAAATGCCCGCTTTCCGTCGTGCCGTCAGTCGGTTTTTGCGCCGAATTGTTCACTTTTTGAGGCGAATTGGACCTGTTTTTGTGTCTTTTCCCCTCTTTAGAGCGGTTTCGGCCATGTCGCCGGCCACTTCGGCCCGCGCGGGCCTCGCCCGGCTATTTGCCCGCGTAATCTGCCCGCCCGGCCACGCTTGCGTAACCACTTCCCTCCATCCCTCCGGTCTCCCAGCATGTCTTCTTCCTCGCTCTCCCCGCTCACCGCCCTGTCTCCCATCGATGGCCGCTACGCCTCCAAGGCCGATGCGCTGCGCGAGTGGCTCTCGGAAGCGGCCTTCATGCGCAACCGCGTCAAGGTGGAAGTGCACTGGCTGATCGCGCTGTCGCAAGCCGGCCTGCCCGACATGCCGAAGTTCTCGCCGGCCTCGGAAGCGGCCCTGCTGGCGCTGGTGGACAACTTCACCGAAGCCCAGGCATCGCGCATCAAGGAGATCGAGGCGGTCACCAACCATGACGTGAAGGCCGTGGAGTACTGGCTCAAGGAACAGGTCAAGGGCAACGCCGAACTGGAAGCCGCGAGCGAGTTCATCCATTTCGCATGCACCTCGGAAGACATCAACAACACCTCGCACGGCATGATGCTCAAGGGCGCCCGCGAAGGCGTGATCCTGCCCACGCTGCAACGCGTGCACGCGCGCCTGGTGGAGCTGGCGCATGCCAATGCGAGCCAGCCGATGCTCTCGCGCACCCACGGCCAGCCGGCCAGCCCGACCACGCTGGGCAAGGAAATGGCCAATGTGGCGGCACGCCTGGCGCGCGCCATCGAGCGCATCCAGCGCGTGGAGCTGCTGGGCAAGATGAACGGTGCGGTCGGCAACTACAACGCCCACCTGTCGGCGTACCCCAGCTTCGACTGGGAGGCGTTCTCCAAGCAGGTGATCGAAACGCGCCTGGGCCTGACCTTCAATCCCTACACCATCCAGATCGAGCCGCACGATTACATGGCCGAGCTGTTCGACGCCATCGCCCGCACCAACACCATCCTGCTCGACCTGAACCGCGACATCTGGGGCTATATCTCGCTGGGCTACTTCAAGCAGCGCACCAAGGCCGGCGAAATCGGCTCGTCGACCATGCCGCACAAGGTCAACCCGATCGATTTCGAGAACTCGGAAGGCAACCTGGGCCTGGCCAACGCGGTGCTGCGCCACTTGTCGGAAAAGCTGCCGCTGTCGCGCTGGCAGCGCGACCTGACCGATTCCACCGTGCTGCGCAACATGGGCGTGGCCTTCGGCTACAGCCTGCTGGCGTATGAGGCCTGCCTGCGCGGCCTGGGCAAGCTGGAAACCAACCCCGAGCGCCTGGACGAGGACCTCGACAACTGCTGGGAAGTGCTGGCCGAGCCGGTGCAGACCGTCATGCGCCGCTTTGGCGTGCCCAATCCCTACGAGCAGCTCAAGGAACTCACGCGCGGCAAGGGCATCTCGCGCGAGGCGCTGCAAACCTTCATCACCGGCCTGGCGATCCCCGACGATGCCAAGAAGCTGCTGCTGGAAATGACCCCGGCCACCTATATCGGCCGTGCYGCCAGCCTCGCCGAACGCGTGTGATGCTCCCGGCCTGCCGGCCGGCGCGGTGCAAAAAAAGCCATCCCCGGGGATGGCTTTTTTGTTGATGGGCGGCCGGCGCGGGCACGGCTTGCCGGCTGCGGCGAAATGTCACTTCAAATGGTTTGAATGATTTCATGAATTTCGGACCGTTCCGCAACCTGCCCGCCGCACAATAATGCGAGAATTCAAGGAGCAGCAGTAATTGCCGTTCAGTAAAAGATAGTGAAACGCCCGCAAGGGCAGGGGTCCTTATCCATGCATTCCCAAGCCAAAGCCGGCGCCCACGCCGGCGCTGCCGCAGCGCCGCAGCCGACATCCGCCTATGGGGCGACGGCGATCGGCCTGCACTGGATCATCGCGCTGCTGATCTTCGCCGCCTTCGGGCTGGGCCTGTACATGACCAGCATCCCGGGCTTGTCGATGCTCAAGCTCAAGCTGTTTTCCTGGCACAAGTGGATCGGCGTGACCGTCTTTGCCATCGCCGTGCTGCGCGTGCTGTGGCGCGCCACCCACCGCGCGCCGGCACCGGCTGCGGGCACTCCGGCCTGGCA
The DNA here is from genome assembly GCF_056399905.1 of Cupriavidus sp. 01L46. NCBI lineage: Bacteria > Pseudomonadati > Pseudomonadota > Betaproteobacteria > Burkholderiales > Burkholderiaceae > Cupriavidus > Cupriavidus sp. 01L46. The sequence continues at coordinate 7,146 of NZ_JBFTSF010000237.1, read as the reverse complement.
GGCCAAGGCCGCGCACGCGGCTCACCTGCTGCTCTACGCGCTGATCGTGGTGGTGCCCATCACGGGCTACCTGTACAGCTCGGCTTCAGGGGTTCCCGTGGTCTACTTCGGCATCTGGCAGCTGCCCGCGCTGATCGAGAAGAACGATGAGCTCAAGGAAATCCTCAAGCTGGTCCACATCTGGCTGAACTACCTGATGGCCGTGATCGTCGTAGTGCATGCGGCGGCTGCCATCAAGCATCAGTTCATCGAGCGCGATGGCACGCTGGCGCGCATGCTGCCGTTCCTCAAGTAAGCCGACGTACCGACGTACCGACGTACCGACGTACCGACATACTGATAAATGACCGAGGGCCGCATGGCCCTCTTAGCGACAGGAGTTTTTAATGAAACGCATTCCCCGCCCGAGCGCGCTCCTGATGGCAGCCACGCTGGCCACTGCCGGCATCGCAGCCAACTACGCCTGGGCCCAGGTCGACGCAGCCAAGAGCTCGGTCACCGCGACGGCCCGCCAGATCGGCGTGCCGATGGAGGGCAAGTTCAAGAAATTCGACGCCACGGTCGCGTTCGATCCCGCCAAGCTGGCCACGTCCTCGGCCAAGGTCGAGATCGACGTGTCCAGCTTCGAGATCGGAGACGCCGAGACCACCAAGGAGGTCAAGGGGCGCGACTGGTTCGACGCGGCCAAGTACCCCAAGGCGGTGTTCCAGTCGACCAGCATCAAGGCCGGCGCCGCCGGCAAGTATGAGGTGGCGGGCAAGCTCACCATCAAGGGCAAGACCCAGGACGTCGTGATTCCGGCAAGCTATCGCCAGGATGCCGCCGGCCAGGTGTTTGAAGGCGTGCTGCCGATCAAGCGCACCGTGTACAACATCGGCGACGGCGAATGGAAGGACACTTCCGTGGTGGCCGACGACGTTCAGATCAAATTCCGTATCGTGACCTTGGCTAAGAAGTAAGCGCGCGGCGCCCATCTTCCCTGCCATTCCTTTGCTGTTTATCCCCAACTTTTTGCCGGGAGCTCTCATGAAATTGCGCACCATCCTCGCCGCTGTCGCGGCCCTGTCCGCCGTCGGCGTCGCATCCGCCAACACGGTGACCTACAACCTCGATCCCACCCACACGTACCCGAGCTTCGAAGCCGACCACCTGGGCGGCCTGTCGACCTGGCGCGGCAAGTTCGAAAAGTCGAGCGGCGTGGTGACGCTGGACCGCGCCACGAAGACCGGCTCGGTGGACATCAAGATCGATCCCGCCTCGGTTGACTTCGGCAACAGCAAGCTGAACCAGCACGTGAAGGGCCCTGACATGTTCAACGTCGAAGCCTTCCCCGAAGCCACCTACAAGGGCAAGTTCTCCAAGTTCAACGGCGATGTGCCGACTGAAGTCGATGGCATGCTGACCCTGCACGGCGTGTCCAAGCCGGTCAAGCTGGAGATCCGCGAGTTCAAGTGCATCCAGCATCCGATGCTCAAGCGCGAAGCCTGCGGTGCTGACGCGGTGGGCACCTTCAACCGTGCCGATTTCGGTATCGACTACGGCGTGAAGATGGGCTTCAAGCCCGAGGTCAAGCTGGCGATCCAGGTCGAAGGCGTAAAGGCGGACTAAGCGCCGACCAAGCGTCGACTAAAAAGGCCAGCCAGGACGGACGGCACAGGCTGCGCGATGCCCGGGCTTTGTCCTGCGGCGCCGCGCATTCAAGCAGCAAGGCAAAAGGCCGGGAGCATTCCCGGCCTTTTGCTTTATTTCCGGCGGTTTCCGTCGTTCCCGGCTCGGCGGGCGGGCTTGCGCAGGTTGTGTTGTCTGCACATGGCGCCCACAGTACAATGATCCGCTAAGATTCAGTTACAGTCTCATCCAGTACAGCCTCACTCAGTTTCAGTTTCAGTCTCAGTCACAGTTACCAGGGTGTAGTCGCGCGCGTGCCAACATCAGGACGCCCATGCCCGCAACCGATTACCGACATGTATCCCAGCAGTACCCCCTGATACTGGCCTAGCGTAGCGATCCATCGCCCTACGAGCTGTACCCGGCCAGTCAATGATGCATGTTGAACTGGGCGGCCGGCAGCGTTTTTCGGATTTCTCTGGCGCAATACCGTGTACTCCCAAACGCAAATCGATCCGGTGGTTAGTTTCCGCAACTCGCAGGGCCAGCAGGTGCGGGGCACAATTATCAATCTCCAGAGAAAAGCTCTGGTGATGGAAATCTACAATCCATACTCGATCGTCCAGGTCAGCGAGGTGCTGAGCGAGCTGAGTGTGCGCATGGGCAGCAAGAACGCCTACCTGGGCAAGGCGGTGGTGATGAGCCTGGTGAACACCGGCCTCACCGCGGTGGTATCGCTGACGCTGATCGATGAATGGCGCGAGCTGAGCGACCTGCCCAATGAACCCAAATCGGTTGGGCGCGAGGCCGAACTGTTCATCAACGACTGGGATGCGCGCTTCAATATCCGGCGCGATTACCAGATCGTGGTCAACGAAATGCGCGCGTTTCTCTCGGAAGTCTCGCGCTGGGTCGAGCAGGTCGACCTGACCGAGAACCTGCCCAAGACCGACGGACGGCTGCGCGAGGACGTGTTCTACGAGCTCGCCACGCCAATCATGCTCAAGGTCAAGACCTACCTCGACCGGCTTGAAGGCGAGGCCGAGCAGGTGGACGCGGAGATCGCGCCGGTGCACCGCACATACGCGCAATCGGCCCTGCATCCGCTGCTGCTGCGCGCTCCCTTTGTCTACCGCACCTTCACCAAGCCGCTGGGCTATGCGGGCGACTATGAGATGGTCAACCAGATCCTGAACGATCCGCAGCAGGGCCCGACCACCTACTTCCAGATCGTCAATACGGCCTTCCTCAAGGCGGCCGTGGCGACCGCCCACCGCAACCGGATCGACCTGCTGGTCGATTTCCTGTCGCGCCAGGCCGATGCCGCCCGCGCGGCCGGCAGGCCGTTTCGCATCCTCAATGTCGGCTGCGGCCCGGCCTTCGAGATCCAGCGCTTCGTGCGCGAGTATCCGCAGCCCGAGCTGCTGTCGTTCCAGCTGGTCGACTTCAGCGAGGAGACCCTGGCTTACACCAAGTCCTCCATCGAGAGCTCGGCCGCCTCGGCGGGGCACAAGGTGTCGGTGGAGATGTTGCATCAATCGGTACATGAGCTGCTCAAGCGCAAGATCGCGCCAGACGACGCCGGGCTGCGCGAGTTCGATGCGGTGTATTGCGCCGGGTTGTTCGACTACCTGTCTGATAAGGTGTGTTCCCGCCTGCTGAGCTATTTTGCCGCGCGTACGCGGCCGGGCGGCCAGTTGCTGGTAACCAACGTCCATTCGGACAATCCGGAGAAATTCGGCATGGAACACCTGCTGGAGTGGTACCTGATCTATCGCGACGAGGCCAGGATGAGTATGCTGCTGCCCGAACAATCCCGTGATCACAATCTCTACGTCGACCAGACCGGGGTGAATGTGTTCGCGGAAGCGATCATCCTCTGAAACGCCAGTAGCCGGCCCAGCCATGAGCACCAATCAACTTTACGCGGGTTACCAGACCGAGCTGGCGGATTTCCGCCTGGCCTTCAGCCGCGGCGGCGCCTATACCGCCATCGTGCTGGTGCTGCTCGGCGTGGGGCTGGACTACGGCCAGTATCCGCAGTTGCAGGCGCCCTTCGCCGTGGCGCGCGTGCTGGTTTCGCTGCTGATCGCCGGCATCGTGATGCTGTTGTACAGCACGGCAGGGCGCCGTTTTGCGCCATGGCTGACGTTGTCGTGGCTGCTGCTGCCGCAGATCATGATCTCGTGGATGATCTGGCATACCGATGGCGTGGAGTCGCCGTATTACGTCGGGCTGAATCTCGCGATCTTCGCGTCTGGCATCGCGCTGCCGTTCGGCCTGTGGCAGAACCTGGTCTTCGGGATCCTGTCCTACCTGTTTTACCTGCTCGCCTGCGTGCTGCATTCCGGCGGCATCGAGCCGGCTGGCACCTTCATCGTCAATTCGCTGTTCCTGCTGTTCGCCGCGGCGGCCAGCGCGGTCTATACCTTCTTCAATGAACGGGCGCGCTTCATGCTGTTCCGGCTGAAGGCCGAAGTGGCGGAGAAGAACGGCGAGCTCGAAGTGATCAACCGCAAGCTGGTCGACATCAAGGGCCAGATGCTGCAGCAGGAAAAGATGGCCGCCATCGGTACGCTGGCCGCGGGCCTGCTGCACGAGGTCAACAACCCGGTCAACTTCTGCCTGATGGCGATCGAGGTCGCGCTGGAAGAGCCRGTGGCCAAGAACGAGCCGATGCTGCAGGAGTGCCTGGTCGACGCCAAGCAGGGCATGCAACGCATCCAGCATATCGTGTCGGACCTGAAAACCTTCGCCTATCGCAAGCCCGGTGCTGAAGCGGAGGGCACGCCCTTCCTGTTCGAGAAGGCGCTCGATTCCTCGATCCGGCTGACCGCGCATGAGCTGCGCGGGGTGGCCGTCACGCGCGAGCTGCCGACCGATACGCTGGTGCTGGGCGATGAAGCCGCGGTGATCGGCGTGCTGATCAACCTGTTTTCCAACGCCGCGCTGGCCATGCGCAAGGCCGGCACGCAGGCCCCGGCCATCCATACCACCGTGAAGTGGGTCGAGCGCCGGCTGCATGTGACCGTGAAGGACAACGGGCCGGGCATCGCGCAAGAGCACCTGGCGCGCGTGTTCGAGCCGTTCTTCACCACGCGCGAAGTCGGCCAGGGCCTGGGCCTTGGCCTGTCGATCAGCTATGCGGTGATCGAGCGTCACGGCGGCGTGCTGTTTGCCGAGAGCGAACTGGGCAAGTGGGCCTCGTTCAGCTTCGACCTGCCCCGAGCCGACTGAGAATGCCATGAGCGACGCCCGTCAACCACGGCTTACCGTGCTCTACGTCGATGACGAGGAAATGGCATGCAAGTACTTCGCCCGCGCGGTCGGCGCGGAGTACGAGGTGCTGGTCGCCAGCGGCRCCGACGAAGCGGTACGCATCCTGCGCCGGGAGAGCGCGCGCGTCGCCGTGCTGGTGACGGATTTCCGCATGCCGGGGCGCGATGGCGGCGACCTGCTGCGCCAGGTTGCGCTCGAGTACCCGCAGATCGTGCGCATCCTGGTGACCGCCTACGCGGACAAGGACATGCTGTTGCAGACGGTCAACACTGGCGAAGTGTTCCGCATCCTGGAGAAGCCCATCGAGCTGGGCCAGGTGCGCGAAGCGCTGCGGGTGGCCGCCGAGCGCTATCGCGAACGCTCGATCCGCCATCAGCGCCTGATGGCGATCGACGAGACGCTGGCCTTCCTGGCGCATGAACTGAACACGCCGCTGGCGGCGATCGCAAATTTTGCGCGCGGTATCGAAAGCCGTATCGCGGCGGAATACAATCCGCTGCGCCAGAGCGAGATTGGCCAGGCGGCCACGTCGATGCACGACAACGCGCAGTATTGCCTGGCCGTGATTTCGTCGTTCCTGCAGTCGGTGCGCAGCAGCGGCAGCCGGCCGAGCACGCAAGCGGGTGCCAGCCGGGAAGTGACCGCTGGCGGCCTGATCGCCGCGCTGCTCGACACCTACCCCTTTGCCGGGCCGCAGCGTGAGTGGGTAAAGATCGAAATGCATGACGACTTTGCCGTGCGCACGCTGCCCAATTGCGTGGCGCTGGTGCTGTCGTCGCTGTTGTCCAATGCGCTGCGGGCGCTCGACGGCGTCGACTCGCCTTCGCTGCGCTTCGTGGTGGCGGCCGAGCCCGATGCCGCGATCCGCATCTGCGACAACGGCCCGGGCATACCATCTGAGGTGATGGGGCGCCTTCTGGTGGATCCGGTCACCACCCATGCGAGTACCGGCGGCAACGGACTGGGCATGATTTTTTGCAACCGTGTCATGCAGTCTTTCGGTGGCGGCATCCGGATCGAGTCTACGTCCGGTGCGGGTACCACAGTGACGCTGGATTTCCCCAATACCAAGAGTCGAATGCATAGGAGTGATCGATGAACGAACCGAATGCCACGCAGGCACCATCACCGGCGATTCTGTTCGTCGATGACGAGGCGACGGCCGTCAAGTATTTCCAGCGTGCCATCGGAGCCCTGGCGCCGGTCGTGACCGGTGGCTCGGTTGAAGAGGGCAAGGCGCTGCTGGATGCGCACGCGGACAGCCTTGCGGTCCTGGTCTCCGACCAGCGCATGCCGGGCGAGTATGGCAACGAGTTGCTGCGCTACGCGCGCGAGCGCTATCCGCACATCGTGCGGATCCTGACCACCGCTTACTCGGAGATCGAGCATACGGTCGCGGCCGTCAACGAGGGGCAGATCCATCGCTATATCAAGAAGCCGTGGGACATCACCTCGCTGCGCATGGAGCTCAAGCAGGCGCTTGAGATGGCCGGCCTGCGCAAGGAGCGCGACCAGTTGCTGCGCGAGAAACTGAGCGTGCTGCAGCGGCAGACCATTGCCGCACGCATCGGCCTGATCCGCACGCTGTCGGCCAGCCTGATCGGCCCGGAGCGCTTCCAGCCGGTGGACACCTATCTGGCCTCGGCCGCGCTGGTCGGCGTGCAGAATCCCGAGCCGGACTGGCTGTTGATGGACTACGCCGACTTGGTGGCGGCGGAAAGCCGCCGCAGCGGCACCTTCGGCCACGCCGTGGCGGTCAAGCTCGCCGCGCTGCGCACGCAGCTCGCCGGCCGTGGAGCCGGCGATGCGGTGGCGGCACTGGCCGAGACGCTGGCCGCAACGGAAGGTGCAGCCAACGTGCGCCGCGATGGCGATGCCCTGGTGTGGATCCAGGGTGCCGCGCTTGCCGAGTACCTGGGCGAACCGGTGGATAAGGAAGTGTCCGCGCAGCATGCCACCTGGCTGGCGGGGCTGCTGTGGCTGGACGAAACCGGCGGCGCGCTCAAGGCCGTGCGGGAGGGCGACTCCATCGTCTACCGCCCCACCGATCGCACTGCGGAGTTTGCCGCGGATCGCCTGGCGGTGTGGATCGAGCAGTTCTGAGCGAATCCCGAGCGCGCTCCGCGCGCGTTCCGAGTCGCAACGGCATCACAAAAAAAAAGGGCACCCGAAGGTGTAATGCCGTTCAGTTAAGAGCTGAACGGCATTTTTGTATGTAGCGTCAGAGGAAGTTGTAAACGCTGCGCGTAAACGCTGCGC
>NZ_JBFTSF010000236.1:0-13129 GCF_056399905.1 Cupriavidus sp. 01L46 | reverse complement strand
GCAGCAGGACGTTGCGCAGCGCATCCGTCATCGGCCAACCCTCCGGCCGTCGGCATCGATCACGCGCTCGCCATCTTCCTTGGCAAAGGCGCCGCGCTGCGGCGATGGCAGGATGTCCAGCACCACTTCCGATGGCCGGCACAACCGCACCCCGAGCGGCGTCACCACAAACGGCCGGTTGATCAGGATCGGGTGCGCCTGCATGGCGTCGAGCAACTGGTCGTCGGTGAGCGCCGGATCGCCCAGGCCGAGTTCGGCGTAGGGCGTCCCTTTCTCACGAAGCGCTTCGCGTACCGTCAGCCCGGCACTGGCGATCATCGCCTTGAGCACCGCGCGCTCCGGGGGTTGCGTGAGGTACGCGATGACTTCGGGCTCGATCCCGGCGTTGCGAATCATCGCAAGCGTATTGCGCGACGTGCCGCAGTCGGGGTTGTGATAGATCTGGACATGCATGCTTGACTACCTTGATGGATGTGTCTGGATGCCGGCTTCGTACCAGGGCTGCGAGCGGTTGACGATGCGCACCACCAGCAACATGACGGGCACCTCGATCAGCACGCCCACCACGGTGGCCAGCGCCGCGCCCGACTGGAAGCCAAACAGGCTGATGGCCGTGGCAACGGCCAGCTCGAAGAAATTGCTCGCGCCGATCAGGCTGGACGGGCCGGCCACGCAATGCGCGACGCCAAGCTTGCGATTGAGCAGATAGGCCAGCCCCGAGTTGAGGAACACCTGGATCAGGATCGGCACGGCCAGCATCGCGATCACCAGCGGCTGGTTGACAATAGCCTGTCCCTGGAAGCCGAACAGCAGCACCAGCGTGGCCAGCAGCGCACTGATGGCGTAAGGGCCGAGCGCCGCCACCGCCCGCCGATAGGCCGCGTCTCCCCGTGCGAGAAGCGCCCGGCGGATGACCTGCGCCACGGCCACGGGAACGACGATGTAGAGCGCGACGGAGATGACCAGGGTGTCCCACGGCACCGCGATGGACGACAGGCCCAGCAGCAGCGCCACCACCGGCGCGAAGGCGACCACCATGATGGCATCGTTCAACGCGACCTGCGATAGCGTGAAATACGGATCGCCCTTGCAGAGCTGCGACCACACGAACACCATCGCCGTGCACGGCGCGGCCGCGAGCAGGATCAGCCCGGCGACRTAGCTGTCGAGCTGGCCGGCGGGCAGCCATCCGGCAAAGACGTGCCGCACGAACAGCCAGCCCAGCAGCGCCATCGAGAACGGCTTCACCAGCCAGTTCACGAACAGCGTCACGCCGATGCCACGCCACTCGCCGGCCACCTGGCCCATCGCCCCGAAATCGATCCGGATCAGCATCGGGATGATCATCACCCAGATCAGCGCGCCAACCGGCAGGTTGACCTGCGCCACCTCCATGCTGGCCACGGTGGCGAAAAAGCCGGGCATGGCCTGCCMCAGCGCGATCCCCGCGACGATGCACAGCGCCACCCACAGCGTCAGGTAGCGCTCGAAAAAACCAATGGCCTGCGCGGGCGCATCCGCCACAACGGGCTGCGCGGATTCAGCGTGCCGCATCGGGGGCCTCCGGCTTGGCATCGCAGCACGCCGGCGCAGCGGGCGCCTCGCATGGCGCCCCGCCACAGCAGTTCTCGGTCAGGAAGGCAACGAGGCCGCTCATGGCCGCAAAGTTGGCCGAATAGATCACGAAGCGGCCGTCCTGGCGGGAAGCCACCAGTTCCGCATGGGACAAGTCCTTCAGGTGAAACGAGAGGCTGGAGGGCGAAATGCCGACCTGTTGAGCGATGTCGCCGGCGGCGATGCCCCTCGGGCCCGCCACCACCAGCGCGCGGAAGATGGCAAGACGGGATTCGTGGGCAAGGGCGCCAAGGGCGCGTACGACCAGGTTAGAGTTCATGCCCCGGATCATAACGCCATCATTTCAATATTTCAACAATCATTGAAATGATAAGGATGGGCACATCGAGCGGTCCGCTAGCCGCCGCCTGGTGCCTGGTGCCCGGCCAAAACAGCTTATGTCGCTTCAAGCACCGAGAGAATATTGCCGGCCGGATCCTTGAACCAGGCGATGACGGGGCCGCCCTCGCTGCGGCAGATGCCCCGCTCGTCGGTCTTCAGCCCGGGCAGGTCGTAGGTCTCGAAGCGCACGCCGAGCTTGCCGAGTGTCTCCACGGCCTTGTCCACGCTCTTCACCGGGAAATTCAGCACCGTGAACGTCGCAGGCACGTGGTTCGGCTTGGGATAAAGCAGCACGTTGTTGCCGCCGGCGATATACAGGGTCAGCAAGCCCCCGCTCGCGGATACTTCCAGCCCCAGCGTACCGCCATAGAAGTCCGTGGCCTTGGCGATGTCGTCGACCGAGAATCCGCTGAATGCATGACTGTCGCGCAACATGGCGTACTCCTTGAAATCACTTCCGCGCATGCGGAAACAAAACCGGCCCGCTCGCGCYGGAGCGGCCTACGGGCCAGTATTGTTCATCGCGGCGGGGGACTCAAGGCGGGCGAGGTAACAAAGCACGGCGCGCAATCCTGCCTGCGCTCACTTCGGGCTTGCAGGCTCCGCCGCTTCGGTGCGCTGGAGCGCACGGCTGCATTTGCGCAGAAGCCGCGCAGGCGATTGCTCTGCCTCAAGCGCCTTCGACGCGGCGATCAGCATCGCAGGCAAGGCAGGATCGCGCCTTGTCGCGTCCATGGCCGCCTGATCGTCGGCACCCAGCTTGCCAAGCTCCGCCGACAAGGCTGCCTCGTAGCGCGGCGCGTTCGCGGGATCCAGCTTCGCGCATGGTGGTGTTCGCGCCTCTGACGGGCAACGCCTCAGGCCGCCGCATCCGCCCCACCCCTGACCGGCAGCCAGATTTCCACGGTGCCCGTTCCTGCCACCGGATCGAAGTCCGCGCTGTAGCGCTCAAACTCAGGCGCATGCCCGGCCTGAAACCCGGACGCCGGCAGCCATTGATGCCAGATGCGGTGAAACGTCTCGTGCAGTGTCGAGACATCGCCTGCATGCACGAATAYGGCGTAGCGCTGCGGCTCGATCTTGATGCAGCGAAACGATGACGGCAGTCCATCCGGGCTGCTCACTTCCACGCCGGCCACATACTCGAAGCTGCCGTCGTCCCGAGGGTTGCAGCACAGGCCGTAGGTCATCCCGCCCACCTGGCCCGGGACTTTGCCAATGGACGGGCCGAGCGCTTCCCAGAGCGCGGGGATGCCGCCGTTCGTTTCCAGGGTGAACCGCGCGCCGAGGCCCGCTATCCAGAATGCGCGGCCGGCTTCAAAACGTGGGGTGGGGGGAAGAGCGGTCGAGTTCGGTTCATGCATGCGTTGTGGCTCGGAGAAATTGCAGTCCATAGGAGATATGTGGCGTGCGCGGCGCCAAGCATAGCGCAAACGCCGCCGGCACTTGATGCGCCCATTCGAACCTCGTGCCATGCCTTGGTTAGCGAAATATATCGATATGAGCGGGAATTACCCATATAACGCAGCGCAAAGCCGGCGTCCTGACCAACCAAGGAGGGCGTTCGGTGAATGAAGCGCTGTCCGCCAGCACCGGCGAGTGGCATCGAGGTCCGGCAGTGGCAGGCTTAGGGCTCAGGGCTCAGGGCTTGGGCCGCAAGCTCAAGGCTTGGCCAGCAGCTTGATCAGGCCGTTGATCTCGGCCTCGCAGGCCTTGGCCGCGCGTAGCTCCGCGGCGCGGTAGAGCCGGATCGCTTCCTCGCCCACCGGCGTGAGCACGGTGCCGCCGCCCTGCGCGCCGCCATGCTCGGAATCCACTGCCGGCTTGGCCAGCGAGCGGTTGATCTCGTTGAGCAGATCCCAGGCCCGCTTGTAGGACATGTCGAGGTGTTTCGCCGCGGCGGAAATGGAGCCGCATTCGCGGATCGCTTCCAGCAGCGCGATCTTGCCGGGGCCAATGGCGATGGTATCGCCCAGCATCACGCGCATGCGAAACAGCGCCTGCGGCGTATCCGGGCTGACCGAGGTTCGGGAGCGAGCAAGTTTGACCATGGCGGCATGGTACCCCGGCGGCCTCCCCAGCGGAATATGCGCGCGATGCAATAGCGCCTATGTGGGCATCGCCATACGATCCGCAAAGCGTTATGTTACAGTGAATATAACGAAAAGAAATAAGCGGCAGAGGAGATCCACATGCTCAAGATGAAGCGTCCGGTGTCCGTATGGCTCGGCACCGCCTTTGTGCCACTGTGCCTGGTAGCCTGCGGCGGCTCCGACGCCGAGACACCGGCCATGGCAGCCACCCCGGTAACGCAGCCTGTGCAAGCCCAGCGGCAGCTCCAGGTCGGCGGCGCGCTGGACCGGCCCGCCACGCTAACGCTCGCGCAGCTCCAGGCGCGTCCGGCCGCCACCCAGGCCGTCAGCTTCTCGAGCGGCTCCGGCGCGCAAACCCACACCTATGTGGGCACGGCCTTGTGGGACCTGCTCGATGGCATGGGCATCCAGGTGAATGCCGCCGTCAAGAACGACGTGCTCGGCAAGTACGTGCTGGCGACCGGCGCCGATGGCTACAAGGCGGTGTTCTCGCTGGGCGAGATCAAGCCGGATTTTGGCAACCGGGCCAGCCAGGTTGTCTATGGCGAAACGGTGAATGGCGTCGCGACCCCGCTCACGGCCGATGGACTGCTGCGCGTGACCGCGCCGGGCGACGGCAAGGGCGGCCGCTATGTCTCCGGCCTGCTGCGGCTGGATGTGCGCGCGTCCGGCTCCACGGCCATGGGCACGGGCGGCGCGCCGTCCACCCTCCTCACCGTGACGGGCGCGGTCAAGCAGCCCGGCACGTTCGACCTGACCGCCCTGAAAGCCCTGCCGGTGGTCACGCGCACGGTGGGCGCCAACACCTACACGGGCGTGAGCTTGTGGGATTTCCTGAACACCACGGTCGGCCTCGCCACCAACCCGGCGGTGAAGAACGACGTGCTGGCCATGTATGTGGTGGCAACCGGCAGCGACGGCTACAAGACCCTGGTCGCGCTGGGCGAGGTCGAGCCTGGCTTTGGCAACCAGCCGGACCTCATCGCCTATGCCGTGGACGGCGCGCCGCTGGGCGCCAACGGCTTTGCCAGGCTGGTGATCCCCAACGATGGCAAGGCGGGCCGCTACGTCTCCAAGCTGATCAGCCTGGAAGTGTTCGCGGCGCCGGCTGCCCAATAGGCGCCATTGCTCGGCACGCTTATGCGCGCGCGGCCAGCAAGACGCTGGAGGCCTTGAAGATGGCGACGGCCGCGCCGCCTTGCACCAACCCGAGGCTGGTCACGCTGTCATTGGTGATGATGGCCACGATCTCACCGCCMTGCGCCAGGCCGATGGACACCTCCGCATTCACCGCGCCGGTCTTGATGCCCGATACAGTGCCGGCAAGCTGGTTGCGCGCGGAGAGCAGCATGTCCGGGTCGGGCACGCCCACGATCACGGACGATGCCTTGATCAGCGCGACGGCTTCCTTGCCGACAGCCAGCCCGAGGCGCTTCGTGCTCTCGGCGGTGATGGTCGCCACGATGCGCACGCCGCCGGCAATCTCCAGCTCGATTTCGTCGTTCACCGCGCCTTTGTGGACTGCGCTGACCTTGCCGCTCAATTGGTTTCTTGCACTGGTTTTCATGTTGTTCGCGCCTCGTCATGCCGGCGGCCATCGCCCGGCCGCATGGGTCCCGGCCTGTCGCGCCCGGGTGCCTGGTCGGCAGATCATAGCGCGTTCACATCCCTTCGCCATGCCGTCCTTCCTGATAACCATTCTTGCTCAGGCCCGGACGTAGACCCACGCCTGAACGCCTGACTTCAGCGTCACCGCGATGCGCTTGTAGTCCGAGACTTCATAGGCATCGGCGGATGCCAGCTCCTGCGCGGTGATCTCGAAGACCATGCCGGCCACCTCATCGTTGGGATCCGAGCTGGGCTGGACAATCGGATGGTGCGTCTTTCCGCTGGTAGCAACCACGGCAGGGTCATCGATGGCAACCATCGACTGCGAGTAGCCGGGGATGGCGTCATGGCGACCGGCCAGCTCGCGGCCGAAGTTGGCGATCTGCACCGCCTTGTCTTGCAGCGTTCCGTAGGAAAAAAGCAGTACAGCCGTATCTTTCGCATCCACCATCATCACCACTCCTTTTGATCTGCCTGTCTGGCGCTGCAATTCTAGGGCATGCCCGGTGGTTGCTGGCAGCGCTGCCTTACCGGCCTGCGGCGCGCTGCGCCACCGCTCCACACCCGTTATATTCAATGATATATTTCGCTAACCGAACGGGAAGCCTGACGTTGCCCCTCTCCGAGGCACGGCAACGCGCCACCCTGCCCGTCTTCTCCCACGTGAGGCCCGCATGCACACGCCACCGTTTCGCCTTGCTCACGCCAATGGCATTGGGGCCGCGCTTGGCCACGAGCAGCCACCGGCCGCCGGTTGCTGCACGCCAGCCCAAGCGCAGGGCCGCGCGGTACGGCGGCGCACGCGCCTTGCCGAGCTGGACTCGCACCTGCACTGCTCGGTGATCGGCACCTGCATGACCACCAGCGAGCTGCGCAAGCTGGTACCGCGCTTCACCACGCTGGACCGGCAACGCGCCACCGACCTCGAGATCCACCACGAAGCGGTCAAGCTTTCCAGCGCGGGCGGCGAGGGTTGCAAGGCGTTCCAGAAAGCGCTCGATGAGCGCTACGCGAGCACATTGAAGCGTTTCGGCGCAGCCAAGGATGCGGATGCCGTGCGCAAGCTCTGGGACGACGCCGTCGGCAGCGGCGACATCCCGCCGGCTTACTGGGCGGTGATGACGCACCCTGAAGCCAGCACCGCGGTTCGCCAGGCGGCATTTGGCGAGGTGCATATGCTATCGCACCTGGTGGGTGCGGCGAATCGCGCCGACATCCGCCGGCTGATCGCGCTGGAAGAAGAAAACGCCACGCTGCGGGACAAGCTCGAGCGCCAGCAGGAGCGCCTGCAGGCGTTGAGCACTCGGCATGAAATCGCGATCCGCCAGATGAGCGATCAGCTCAGCCAGCTGAACGCGCGCGCGGACCGGCAAACTGGGCCGTGCGGCACGGATACGGATACGGATACAGATACGGCATTGCAGATGCTGCGAGAGAGCCTGGCGGCTCGCGATGGGGAACTCGCACTGCAGGCAAGCCGCCGCGAAGCCGCGGAGCAACGCGCCATGCGCGAACACGAGCAGATGCAGGCCGTGCGCGCGCAGCTTGACGACACACTGGCCCAGCTGAAGATCAGCCGCGCCGAATCGGAAGCCATGGAACGCGCCATGCTCCCCGCCGCGGCACAAGGGGAAGAGCGCCACGCCGGGCTGCGCCAGCTACAGGGAAAACGCATTGTCTATGTGGGCGGACGCCCGGGCGCCAACCACACCCTGAAATCGCTGGTGGAATCCACCGGCGGCCAGCTCGTGCTGCACGACGGCGGCATCGAGGACAGGAAGGGCCTGCTGGCGGCAACCGTGGCCCGCGCGGACATGGTGGTGTTTCCCGTCGACTGCATCGACCATGACTCCATGAACATGCTCAAGCGCGTCTGCGAGCGCCATCAGGTGGCCTACTATCCTTTGCGAACCGCCAGCGTGGCCAGCTTTGTCGAGCTGACCACGCGCGTCAGCGCAGCGGCGTGGCAAGAAGCCGGCGCCGTAGCTGCCGGCGGCTAGCCACATGCGCGCAGGCGGAGCCTGAACGACCGGCGCGCTCAGGTTGTAGAAACGCCGGCGCCATGGCGCCGGCGTTTCCCATGGCGCTAACGTATCAGGGCTTGGTGCCGCCCAACCCGCCAAGCAATCCGCCGARCAGGCCACCCGTGCCCGCATTGCCGGCGCCCGCCGTGCCAGTTGCGCCAGTTGCGCCGGTTGCGCCTGCCAACACATTGGTGACCGGCGCCAGCGCATTGGTCAGCGAGCCAGGCAAGGCACCGGGCAGCGCGCCGCCGCCGCTGCCCGTGGCGTGCGTCACCGTGCCGAGGGTGTTGTTGAGCAGGCTGGTCACTGGCGCGAGCAGGCCCGACGCCGGCGTATTGCCCGGTGCCAGGCCACCCGTCAGCCCGCCCGTCAGCCCGCCAAGCAGGTTCGTGACCGGAGCCAGCGGGCTAGTGCTATTGCCAGTGCCGCCCGTGGGGGCGTTGACCAGCCCGCCCAGCGCGGACACCGTATTGCCGGTGGACGTCACGATGCCACCCAGGCCGGATACCACCGGCGCATTGGTCTGGGTGACCGTAGTGCCAACAGTGCCCACCGTACCGCCAACAGTGCGCAGCAAATTGTCGACGACGGAGCCCAGGCCGGTCGCTGCGCCCAGGGTCTGCGTGGCGCCGGTCAGCGTGGAGGTCAGCGGCACGATCGCCTGGCCGAGCGTGCCCGTGATCTGGGTCACCGGATTAGTGATGGCCTGCGGTCCCGCGCCACCMACGATCTGGCCAGCCTGGCTGACGATGGATGCCACAGGCGTGGTGACGGCAGCCAGCGGGCCGGTGCCCACCGCGCCGACGGCACTGCCCACGCTGCTGATTGCGGTGCCGAGCTGATTGAGTGCCGAGGCACCGGTCGCGCCGGTGAGCCCCGTGCCGCCGGTGGCGCCCGCGGAACCCGCAGGCCCGGTAGCGCCAGTGGCGCCCGAGGGGCCGTTGGCACCCGTCGTGCCCGTTGCCCCCGTTGCCCCTGTGGCTCCGGTAGCGCCGCCTGCTCCGGTGGTGCCAGTGGCGCCGGTGGCGCCTGTCGCTCCCGCTGCGCCGTCCGATCCGTTCGTCCCCGCGGCGCCGGCAGCCCCGGCATCGCCCTTGGCACCTGCGCTGCCGGCCGCACCGGTGACACCAGCGTTGCCCGCCGCTCCCGTATTGCCCGTCGGGCCTGTGGCGCCGGTCTTGCCCATGGCGCCGTCGGATCCGTTGGCACAGCCGCCAAGCAGCACCAACGCGCCCAATGTGATACCAAGGAAATATTGCTGATTGCGCACGGTCAGACCTCTCTGGTTATGGCGTTGAATCGTCAAATAGTGGCCTAGACGCAATAGTTATGCCCGAGGTGAAAAGCGTTTTTCCCCGTGCCGCGCGCGACCGTGCTCATGGACCTGGAACCCGCTTGTGGATTGGCTTTGCGGGAAATGGATGAAGCCGGGATCGTGCGTTTGAAGCGCGCCCTGCGCGCGCCTGTTCCGTTACGCGTTACGTAACGTCTCACCGGCTCCGCCGCCAATCGAGCCGAAGACATGGGCGCCTGGCACGCGCGCGCCAAACCCGGGGTTTATCCGGATCGGCAACTGCCAAGCGGCGACAGTCTTGCGCCGGCACGCTGCAGATAATCGCTCCAGGCAACGGACTGCGGCATCGGCCGCAGTGTTCCGCAAATTGCCCGCCACGGAGCTTTCAGCATGACCACACCTCTCTCCCCCGATCTCAAGACGCGCCGCGAGCGCCTGGTGCTTGACCACTTCGCCGATGAGACCCGCCAGGATTTCGATGCCGTGCTCGCCACCTTCCCGCACCCGCACTACGAGCTGATTCCCAGTGGCGAAGTGCATGACGGCATCGACACTGTGCGCCAGTACTACCTCGACAGCCGCCTGGCCTTCCCCGACCAGCGCCACGAGATCATCCAGCTGCGCCACACGGACGATGCCGTGATCGTGGAGTTCTGGCTGCTGGKCACGCACCGTGGCCCGTTGCGGGGCTTGCCGCCGACGGGTAATGCGTTTCGCTGCCGCATGATCGCGCTGTTCATCTTCGAGGGCGAGCGCCTGGTTTGCGAGCGCGTGTATTTCGACACGCTGACGATGCTGCGCCAGCTGCTTGCCGGCACGCCGCCGGACACGCTGCCCCAGCTGATCGGCGGCCTGCTGGGCCAGCCGGATGCGCGCCAGGCCGAAGCCGCATAGAAAGAAAAACAAGAACCACAGGAGACAACCCATGAAACGCGAACCCGATCCGAYAGGCCTGCTGCCGATCTCCGACTTTGACGGTGCCCGCAGCGCCAGCGCGCCACAGGACCGCCTGCGCGCGCTGCGCCGCGGCGCAGCGCAGTTTCGCGAGCAGTTCCTGGAAGCGCCGCCGGTTCGGTTCGCGCGCAGCTTCAACCTGCTACGGGTTCCCTATCCGGCCTGGTACGCCTTTAACGGCGTGTACTCGCAGCAGATGCTCAAGCCGCACCTGATCCACCTGCTGTCGCGCATGGCGCTGATCCAGTACGAGGACTTCGCGGGGTGCCTGCGCACACTGCTGTTTACCCCCGCGGACTTCGAGGCCGGCGCCGAGACGCCCTACTTCAAGCGCATGAGCACGCAGACGCCGCGGTTCCTGCATAGCACCATCGCCCCCGTCTACGGCACGGTGCTGCAAGCGCTGGCACGCTGCGGCGTGGCGCCGGAGCAGATCGACTACATCACCTACGATCACCTGCACACGCAGGACGTGCGCCGCTGGCTCGGCAGCGGMGCGAGCCGCGGATTGCTGCCCAACGCGAGGCTTCTGGTGCACCGGCAGGAGCTGGCCAGCGTGCAGGGCCTGCTGCCGGTGCAGGCCGACTGGTACTGCCCCAATGGCCTGGCGGACGTGCCGCGGGAGCGCGTTGTCGCTTTCGACGGCAGCGTGCACCTGGGCCACGGCCTGGCGCTGGTGCACACGCCAGGGCACACCGAAGGCAATCACTCGCTGGTCTATCGCACGCCCGACGGCATCCGCGTGAGCAGCGAGAACGGTGTCAGCGCGGACAGCTGGTCGCCAGAGCATTCGCGCCACAACGGCATCCGGCGCTTTGCACGCGCCACCGGGGCCGAGGTGATCCTGAACGGCAATACGCAGGAGAGCAGCAACGACCAGTACCTGTCCATGGTGCTGGAGAAAACCATCKCGGGCGCCTCCGAGGCGCATCCGTTCAGCAACGTCGTGCCATCGTCCGAGTGCACGCCGTACTGGCTGTTCCCTGGCGCGCCGTCCAGCCACCTGTGGGGCGAGACCGAGTTCGGCCACCCGACCAGCACGCGGGCAGACCGGAGGGCTTCGCGATGAACACCGCTACCCTCACCAAGCCGGCCGGCGCGGCCGCCGCCGATCCGGCCAGCGACGCCGAGCTGTTCCGCAAGATCACATGGCGGCTGCTGCCGTTGCTATGCGTGTGCTATGTCTTCAACTACCTGGACCGGACCAACGTTGGTTATGCGCAACTGCAGATGCGCGAGGACCTCGGCTTTGGCGATGCTGTCTTTGGCCTGGRCGCGAGCATCTTCTTTCTCGGCTATGCGCTGTTCGAGGTGCCCAGCAACCTGATGCTGGCGAAGATCGGCGTGCGGGCTACGCTGCTGCGCATCATGGGGCTGTGGGGACTGGCGTCCGCGGCCATGATCTTCGTGAGCACGCCCACGCAGTTCTATGCGTTGCGGTTCCTGATCGGCGTGCTGGAGGCCGGGTTCGCGCCGGGGGTGCTGTTCTACTTCACGCTCTGGTACCCGTCGCGGCGCCGGGCACAGGTGACGGCGCTGTTCTTCATGGCCTATGGCGCCGCGCCAATCGTGGCCGGGCCGCTGGCGGGGCTGGTGATGACGTTCCTCGATGGCGCGTGGTCCTTGCAGGGGTGGCAGTGGCTGTTCCTGCTTGAGGGGATACCGAGCGTGATGCTGGGCGTCCTGGCCTTCTTCATCCTGTCGGACGGCCCTGCGCAGGCACGGTGGCTCAGCGCCCCCGAGCGGCAACGCGTCGTCCGGCTGCTGGAGGAGGACCAGGCCGCCAACGGCGTGCGCGCGGCCCACGGCTTTGGCGCCGCGATGCGCGACCGGCGCGTGTGGATGCTCGGCCTGATCTCGTTTCTCGCCATCCTGGGCATCTATGCCTTGTCGTTCTGGCAGCCCACGCTGTTGAAGATGATGGGGCTGAGCGTGCTGCAGGTGGGGTTTTACGCGGTGGTGCCGGCGGTCGCCGGGATTGCGGCCTCCATCGTTGTGGGCCGCCATTCTGACCGCACGGGCGAGCGGCGCTGGCATTTTGCCGTGGCGGCGCTGGTTGGCGCGCTGGGCTTGTCGCTCACAACGCTGTTMATGCACGACCCGCTAGCGGCGGTGCTGTGCCTGGCGCTGTCGTCGGCGGGCATCTCCAGCGCCTTCACGATTCTCTGGTCCGTGCCGGGCAGCATCCTGGCGGACCGGGGCGCGGCTGCCGGCATCGCCATGATCAGCACGATCGGCAGCAGCGCGGGCCTGGTGGCGCCGGTCATGGTGGGCGCCATCAAGGCGGCCACCGGCGGCTTCATCTATAGCCTGTACATCCTCAGCGCGGCCCTGATGCTGGCCGCGCTGCTCTTCGTGCTGGCGTTTCCCATGCGCATGGCTGCGCTTGAAACACGCGCCGCGCGTTAAGCGTTGCCGCGGCGTGCATCCAGGCTGAAGCGGCCTGCACCGTAGACCACGATCTGCAGCAGGCCGCCGGCCATCGCGATGTTCTTGAAGAAGTGGATGAACTGGTTCTGGTCCGCCAGGTTGGCATGGAAGGCCAGCGCGGTCGCCACGCTAAAGACGGCCAGGATGGCAGCCACCAGGCGGGTGCGGTATCCCAGCACCAGGGCGATGCCGCCCGCCACCTCCACGGCGATGGCAATGGCCAGCGCCACCTGCGGCAGCGGCAGGCCGACCGACTGGATGTAGCCGATCATGGCGGCCGGCGCGGCCAGCTTGGACGCGCCGGAGAGCAGGAAGATGGCGCTGATCAGGACACGGCCCAGCACTGCCACGCCGGCTGCGGCGGGTGTATCGGCACGGGCGTTGGCCTGGGTGTTGGTCTGGGTATTGAGTTGGGCGGCTTGGGACATGGTGGTTCTCCATTCGATGCGGCCGCACGGTCATGGCAGGCCGGTTGAGTCAGGGGATCAGGGTTCGGGTTCAGGGTCTGAATCGGGTAATGCATCCGATGGGCCTAAATGTAGGCGGGTTTTTACGTCCGCGAAACTGGGATAATATGGATCGAAACGTTCGACAAAATCGATAAGATGCCAAATCCCGGTACGCCCACGCTGGATCAACTGAAGGTGTTCCTGACCGTGGTGGACGTCGGCAGCTTTGCCGGCGCGGCCCGCAAGCTCAGCCGGGCGACCTCGGTCATCAGCTACACGATCGCCAACCTGGAGAATCAGCTCGGCGTGGCGCTGTTCGAC
>NZ_JBFTSF010000235.1:0-10352 GCF_056399905.1 Cupriavidus sp. 01L46 | reverse complement strand
GTCCTCGCACTGGCTCGCTGGCGGGCTAGAGTCGCAAGACTACGCGAGGTCATTAACGCCAGATAAGCCCTGAGTTTGTCACGGACCTAGGGACGAAAATTTAGTGACTCGCCGTTGTAGAGCGTGTCCGTCCGCGATGCACCGGTTAAATCAAATGGCAGGACTAAGTATGTAGAACTCTCTGTGGAGGGCTTGCGGACGCGGGTTCGATTCCCGCCGGCTCCACCAATATTCAGGCCCGGTTACTTCCGGGACTACCGAAACCCCGAGGATAAGCATCCTCGGGGTTTTCTTTTTTCCGGCTTTGATAATGAGGGCGGCGCAAAGCCCCCCACTACCAAAAAAAATTGCTGGAAAGGCAGGCAATTTCCACCGAATTAAGATTTGTCCGATTCACATAACACCCCCAAGCCTGCATCATGTACATAAGCTGCCTCTGCGGAGGCAGACTTCCCGACGCGGGCCTTCATGCTTCACGTCCGGAGTTGCCCTCCAGCGCCCGCCCAGTCCTGTGTGGGCGTCTTTTTTTTGCGCGCGCGAACACGCTCAGCCCGGTCGCCAGGCGCAGGGTCATCAGCAATTTGTAATCATCTGTTACAGTCGAGATTTTTTCGGCAACCGAAAAGCGGCGCCAGAGGCGCCCATGCGCATCGGAACAGGCAAAGTACAAATGAAGAAACTGATTGGGGCTGCAAGCATTGCGCTGGCCCTCACGGGCTGTGGCGGATCGGGCGACAACAGTGACGGACTTGCGATTGTGCGCACCCCTCCCACCGCCACACCCACGACACCCGCGGCCCCGACGACCCCAACGACCCCAGTGATCCCCGCGGCACCCGACACCATCGCGCTTGGCTCTGGCTTCTACATCGGCACTTCTGCCGCCAACGAGCGCTTCAACATCCTGGTCCTGGACGAGAACGTCTATTACGCCTTCTACGCGATGGCGGGCATACCGGACGTATCGACCGGGGTCCTGACCGGCAACTACAGTTCGGGCAGCGGCGCGCTCACCACCAATAACAACGGGCTGGATTTCAATCAGGAAGCGGCGGGCTACAGCCTGACCGCAGCGAACCTGATGGCGGCCTACGTGCCGGGCAAGTCGATCCAGGCGCAGGTCACCTACCGTAACGGCAAGAGCGCGGTCGTCAATGCAACCTACAGCACCGACTACAACTTCATCGCGGCCACCGACGGCCTGAAGGGGACTTACTACGGAACGTCGAACGTCGTCGACACGACCGGGATCACAGCGGGTGCTGTAAGGCTGACCATCGACGCCAGCGGCAACTTCACGCTCGACGGCAGCGGCTCGGGCTGCAGCTTTACCGGGACCGCCACGCCACGGCGCCAGGGCAAGGTCTACAACGTCGCCTTGCAGCTGATTGGGCCGAGCTGCCGCTACGCGAACACCCCCATGACCGGCATCGCCTACTACGACCCCACCACCACGCATAGCTTGCCCACGCCCGGCCAGATCTACCTGTTTGCGATKCGCCCCGACCGCCAGGTCGGGGTGATCTTCACCGGCAAGCTCTGAAGCGCAGCCTAGAGAAAGCGATCGAGGATCTTGCGGCTGCCCTTGTCCAGGCTGGCCAGGTTGCGCACCAGGTAGTGGATGCCGTGGCTGTCGGAGATCAGCAGTGTGGAGCCGGCGAGGCGGCGGATGTCTTCCTCGCCACGCAGCACCAGCGATGTGAGGCCGCGATCCGTCTCCACCTCCCAGGTGCTGGGGGTGGCGTAGGTCGACACCGAACGGATGCGGCGGATCTCCGGCATGAATTCACGGCTGGCCAGCTCGGCCTCGATCATCTCGCGCACTGGGGCGGGCAAGGTATCCAGCCGGGGCAGCCAGGCCAGCTCGCGGCCATCGGCGCTGACGAGGCCGACGCCATCGTCGGGCGCGGCGATGGGGAAGGCGCGCACGGGAACGACGCCATCATGCACAACGCCATCCGACGTGGTCATCACCAGGCGGCCAAGGGCATTGCGGGAGAGCTTGAAATCGACTTGCTGCATGTGTGCTCCCATCCTTATTGCACGTTGACCGCATCGGCTGAGGCGAGATCCGCCTCGGCATCGACATTGCGGGCCTGCGCCTGGTAGAGCTTGTAATAAGCGCCTTCGCGCGCCAGCAACTCATCGTGGTTGCCAACTTCCACGATCTGTCCGCGATCCATTACCACCAGGCGGTCCGCCTTGCGCAGCGTGGACAGGCGGTGGGCGATCGCGATGGTGGTGCGGCCTTGCACCAGGTTGTCCAGCGCCTTCTGGATTTCCTTCTCCGTCGTCGTATCCACCGACGAGGTGGCCTCGTCCATGATCAGGATGCGCGGATTGATCAGCAGCGCGCGAGCGATGGAGATACGCTGGCGCTCGCCGCCGGACAGCGCTTGCCCGCGCTCGCCCACGAGAGAGTCGTAGCCGTGCGGCAGGCGCAGGATGAACTCGTGCGCATGGGCGGCACGCGCCGCGGCGATGATCTCTTCGCGCGAGGCACCCGGCTTGCCGTAGGCGATGTTCTCGGCGATCGTGCCGAAAAACAGGAACGGCTCCTGCAGCACCAGCCCGATATGGCTGCGGAACTCCGATACCGGCAGCGAGCGGATATCGACGCCATCCAGCCGGATCGCGCCTTCGGAGACATCGTAGAAGCGGCAGATCAGGTTGACCAGCGTGCTCTTGCCAGACCCGCTGTGTCCCACCAGGCCAATCATCTCGCCCGGTGCGATCGACAGGTTAAGCCCGCGGATCACGGCACGGTTGCCGTAGCGGAAGCCCAGGTCGCGCAGCTCGATGGCGCCCTCCACACGCTCCAGGTGCACCGGCCGCGTGGGTTCCGGCACGCTCGAGACGTGATCGAGGATATCGAAGATGCGCTTGGCGCCGGCGGCCGCCTTCTGCGTGACCGAGACGATGCGGCTCATCGAATCCAGGCGTGTATAGAAGCGGCTGATATAGGTAAGGAAGGCCACCAGCACGCCGACCGTGATCGCGTTGTGCGAGACCTGCCAGATGCCGAAGATCCACACCACCAGCAAGCCGATCTCGGTCAGCAGCGTGACGGTCGGGGTGAACAGCGACCACACCGCGTTGACGCGGTCATTGATGGCCAGGTTGTGCCGATTGGCTTCGCGGAAGCGCTCCACTTCACGCTTTTCCTGCGCGAAGGCCTTGACCACGCGGATGCCCGGAATGGTATCGGCCAGCACGTTGGTGATCTCCGACCAGATCCGGTCGATCTTCTCGAAGCCGTGGCGCAGCCGGTCGCGCACCAGGTGGATCATCCACGCGATAAAGGGCAGCGGCACCAGGGTCACCAGCGCCAGCCACGGGTTGATCGAAATCAGGATGGCCGCCGTCATGACGATCATCAGCACGTCGGTGGCGAAATCCAGCAGATGTAGCGACAGAAACACGCAGATGCGATCGCTTTCCGAGCCGATGCGGGCCATCAGGTMGCCCGTGCGCTTGCCGCCAAAGTACTCCAGCGACAACCTTAGCAGGTGCTCGTAGGTGGTGGTGCGCAGGTCCGCGCCGATGCGCTCGGACACCCGCGCCAGCAGATAGGTGCGAGCCCAGCCGAGGCTCCACGCCACCAGCGCCGCGCCCAGCAGGYCGGCCAGGTACAGCTTGACCCGGTCGTAATCGATGGGCAGCCCGTTCTGGTAGGGAATCAGCACGTTGTCCATCAACGGCATGGTCAGGTACGGCGGCACCAGCGTCGCGGCGGTGGACAGCAGCGTCAGCAGGAAACCAGCCAGCAACTGGAAGCGGTACKGCCGGGCAAACCGCCACAGGCGCAATAGCGCCCAGGTCGACGGCGGCGTTTCCAGGTCACGGCTGCATTGCGGGCATTGGTCGTCGTCCGGGGGCAGCGGGGCCTTGCAGGTCGGGCAGACCGCTTCGGCATCCAGATCCAGCTGCCCCGCCCGGCCCGAGGCCGACAGGTCGCGCTGCGCGTGAAACTGGTCGATCAGGCGCAGCGCGGCCGGGTTGTGGCCCAGCGTGTAGCGCCAACTGGCCAGCAATCGCCTGCTGTCTTGCAACTCCAGCGTGCCGACTCCCGCATGATCGGCGTGATGCAGCGATAATCCGGGCTGGATCGCCCATTCCTGCCAGTCTTTTTGCCCCGGCATGCGCGCCAGCAAGCGACGATCCGTCACAAGTACCCAGCCTTGGGTAAAATGCAGCTTTGCATCAAGGTCGACTTCGAGCCAGGCAAGCACGGCTTCGCCAGGTTGCAGGCGGGTGCCGAGTTCGTTACGCCACGGCTCGTTCTGGGCGTCGCTGTCAATCACGGGCAAGGAAGGTTGGGTCATCGTTGGTACGGCATGCTGCGTCCTTGGGCTATGGACATAACTTGAAACAATTTAGCGCGGGCGCGCCCTGGCGGCCCGCCGATTTGCCCGCAGTATACATAAGGCCAAACACACGGGCGTCCCTGATGCATTGCACAATCGCTTTTTAATCAAGAAAGTCAACCGGCTGACCGTTGTAACGTTACTGAAAGGTTAGGCTTCTATTTCTCGGGCACTCGCCCACTGCCTCAAGCTAAATCAATGAAAAAGAAGGACATTGAGATTTTCGATGTCATGTCGCTGCGCGGCCCGAATATGTGGACATATCGGCCTGTGCTGGAGGCGTGGGTCGATATCGGGGAACTGGAGGATTTTCCCTCCAACACGATTCCGGGGTTCTACGAGCGCCTGTCGGCATGGCTGCCCTCGCTGGTCGAGCATCGCTGCAGCATCGGCGAGCGCGGCGGCTTCCTGCAGCGGCTCAAGGAAGGCACGTGGCCTGGCCACATCCTGGAACACGTCACGCTTGAGCTGCAGAACCTCGCCGGCATGCCCGGTGGCTTCGGCAAGGCGCGCGAGACCCCGATCCGGGGTGTCTACAAGGTGATCGTGCGGGCCTGGCACGAGGATGTCACCCGTGCCGCCCTGTTCGCCGCCCGCGACCTGGTGATGGCCGCCATCGAGGACCGTCCCTACGACGTCCAGGAGACGGTGGATCACCTGCGACGCCTGGTGGACAAGCACTGCCTGGGTCCGAGCACAGCCTGCATCGTCGACGCAGCCGACGACCGCGACATCCCGGCGCTGCGCCTGTCCGAGGGCAACCTGGTGCAACTCGGCTATGGCAGCCGCCAGCGCCGCATCTGGACCGCCGAGACCGACCGCACCGCCGCCATCGCCGAGAGCATCTCGCGCGACAAGGACCTGACCAAGAGCCTGCTGGAATCCTGCGGCGTGCCCGTGCCCGAAGGCCGGCTGGTGGTGAGTGCCGCCGACGCCTGGGACGCCGCCGAAGACATCGGCCTGCCGGTGGTGGTCAAGCCCTATGACGGCAACCATGGCCGCGGCGTGTTCACCAACCTGACCACGCGCGAAGAAGTCGAGACCGCCTACGGCGTCGCCATCGATGAAGGCAGCGGCGTCATCGTCGAGCGCTTTGTGCTGGGCAACGAACACCGCCTGCTGGTGGTGGGCGGCCGCCTGGTGGCCGCCGCCATGGGCGAGACCGCCAGCGTGACCGGCGACGGCAAGTCGACCATCGACGAGCTGATCGAGTCGCAGATCAATTCCGACCCGCGCCGCGGCAGCACCGAAGACCACCCGCTCAACAAGGTGCGGCTGGATTCGGCCGCCCGCCTGGAACTCAAGCGCCAGGGCTTCGACGCCACGTCCGTGCCGCCCGAGGGCAAGCATGTGCTGATCCAGCGCAACGGCAACGTGGCCTTCGACGTTACCGACCGCGTGCACCCGAGCGTGGCCGCCCATGCCTCGCTCGCCGCCCGCATCGTGGGCCTGGACATCGCCGGCGTCGACCTGGTGGCGCAAGATATTTCGCGGCCGCTCGCCGAGCAGCGCGGCGCCATTGTCGAGGTCAATGCCGGCCCCGGCCTGCTGATGCACCTGAAGCCCTCCAACGGCGAAGCCCGTCCGGTGGGCCGTGCCGTGGTGGATCACCTGTTCCCGGCTGGCGAAGGCGACGACAACGGCCGCATCCCCGTGGTCGGCATCACCGGCACCAACGGCAAGACCGTGGTGGCCAAGCTGGTCGCGCGCCTGCTGCAGCTCTCGGGCAAGCACACCGGCCTGGCTTGCAGCGACGGCCTCTACCTGGACCGCCGCCAGGTGCAGGGCGGCGACCGCGCCAATTGGGACGCGGCCCGCCGCATCCTGATGAACCGCGCGGTGGATGCCGCCGTGCTCGAGAACGACAGCGGCGCCATCCTGTCCGAAGGACTCGCCTATGACCGTTGCCAGGTCGGCGTGGTGACCAATATCGATGTGCCCGACCACCTTGGCCAGTATTACGTCGAGGAAGTCGAGAAGATGTACAACGTGCTGCGCACGCAAGTCGACGTGGTGCTGGACGGCGGCGTGGCGGTGCTCAACGCGCGCGACCCGCTGGTCGTGGAGATGGCGGAGCTGTGCGATGGCGACGTGATCTTCTTCGGCATGACGGCTGACCTGCCCGCCATTGCCGCGCATCGCGCGGCGGGGCGCCGTGCGGTCTATGTGCGCGACGGCAAGGTGGTGCTCGCCACCGGCAGCCGCGAGGTGCCGCTGGCAGATGTAGCCGCGATCCCCCTCACCTATGCGGGCCGCGTGGCCTTCCAGGTCGAGAACGTGCTGGCGGCTGTGGCCACCGGCTGGGCGCTGGGCATCTCCAACGACCTGATCCGTGCTGGCGTGGTGACATTCGATGTGGGCCAGGTGGATGTGCCCGGACGCTTCACGCTGTTCGAGCGCAACGGTGCCATCGTGGTGATCGACGATGCCCACAATGCACCCGCGCTGGAAGCGCTGGTGGCATCGCTGGAACGCTTCCCGAGCGAGCGCCGCGTGGTGGTGTACGGCGCAGGCGCGCCGCGCCGCGACGAAGACATGGTCAAGCAAGGCAAGGTGCTGGGCGCCGCGTTCGACCGCGTCTTCCTGTGCGAAGACACCTCGGTCAAGCGCGCGTTGCCGGACGCCGAGGCACGCGCACTGCTCAAGCAGGGCCTGTACGAAGGCCGCCGCGTGACCAAGATCATCGACGAGGGCTCGCGCCGCCAGGCGATCGAGGCCGCGCTCGCGCAAGTGGTGGCAGGCGACCTGCTGGTCCTGCAATGCGATGAGGCGACGACCCTGCCGACGATCGACCTGGTGCACCAGTGGATGGGCCAACCGGGCCGCCGCGCCTGATCCGCAAGGAAACTGATTTCATGGAAGTCTCACGTATCCGGGCCCTGCGCGGCCCTAACCTGTGGTGCCGCCACACCGCCATCGAAGCCATCGTCTCATGCTCCGACGAGGCCCACACGCTGGCACAGCTGCCCGGTTTTGAAGAGCGCCTGCGCGCGCGCTTTCCCGAGGTCGGCCCGCTGCGGCCCGATGACAACGAAGGCGTGGTGTCGCTGGCGCACGCGCTCGAATGCGCGGCCATGCGCCTGCAAGCAGAGGCCGGCTGCCCGGTCAGCTTCAGCCGCACCGCACCCACCGTCGAACCCGGCACCTACCAGGTGGTAGTGCAGTACAGCGAGGAAGAAGTCGGCAGGCTGGCGCTGGAACTGGCCGCCGCGCTGTGCCGCGCCGCGCGCGACGACATGCCGTTCGACCTGGCCGATGCGCTGCATCGCCTGCGCGAGCTCGACGAAGACGTGCGCCTGGGGCCGAGCACCGGCTCCATCGTCTACGCGGGCGTGGCACGCGGCATTCCGTATCGCCGCCTGACGCAAGGCAGCATGGTCCAGTTCGGCTGGGGCAGCAAGCAACGCCGCATCCAGGCGGCCGAAACCGACATGACCAGCGCGGTCTCGGAATCGATCGCGCAGGACAAGGAGCTCACCAAGAAACTGCTGCACGCCGCCGGCGTGCCGGTGCCGATGGGCCGCTCCGTCTCGGACCCCGACGAAGCCTGGGCCGCCGCGCAGGAAATCGATGCGCCGGTGGTGGTCAAGCCGCGCGACGGCAACCAGGGCAAGGGCGTGGCGGTGCGCATCCGCACCCGCGAGGAAGTCATCGCCGCCTATGAAGTCGCCGCCGAGATCAGCTCCGACGTGATCGTCGAGCGCTATATTCCCGGCCACGATTTCCGCCTGCTGGTGGTGGGCAACCACCTGGTCGCCGCAGCCCGCCGCGATCCGCCCCAGGTCACCGGCGATGGCAAGCACACCGTGCGCCAACTGGTCGAGGAAGTGAATCGCGACCCGCGCCGCGGCGAGGGACACGCCACCTCGCTGACCAAGATCCGCTTTGACGATATCGCGCTGGCCACGCTGGCCAAGCAGCATCTCACCGCGGATGCGGTGCCGCCCAAGGGCACCCGCGTGGTGCTGCGCAATAACGCCAACCTGTCCACCGGCGGCAGCGCAACGGACGTCACCGACGATGTGCACCCCGACATGGCAGCCCGCGCCGTGGCGGCCGCGCGCATGGTTGGCCTGGACATCTGCGGCGTCGACGCGGTCTGCGAGACCGTGCTCAAGCCGTTCGAGGAACAAGCCGGCGGCATCGTCGAAGTCAATGCGGCGCCGGGCCTGCGCATGCACCTTCAACCCTCCTACGGCAAGGGCCGTGCGGTGGGCGAGGCCATCATCTCCACGATGTTCGGCGACGGCGACGATGGCCGCATTCCCGTGGTGGCGGTCTCCGGCACCAACGGCAAGACCACCACGGTCCGCCTGATTGCCCACCTGCTGGCCGGCAGCGGCCTGCGCATCGGCATGACCGGCACCGACGGTGTCTACGTCAAGGGCGAGCGCATCGATACCGGCGACTGCAGCGGCCCGCGCAGCGCTCGCAATGTGCTGATGCACCCCGACGTGGACGCCGCCGTGTTCGAGACCGCGCGCGGCGGCCTGCTGCGCGAAGGCCTGGCCTTCGACCGCTGCGACGTGGCGGTAGTCACCAATGTGGGCGAAGGCGATCACCTCGGGCTGTCCTACATCAGCACCGTGGAAGACCTCGCCGTGCTGAAAAGCGTCATCGTGCAGAACGTGGCGCCGCACGGCATGGCCGTGCTCAATGCCGCGGACCCCATGGTGGTACGCATGGCCGACGCCTGCCCGGGCGCCGTGACGTTCTTCGCGGCCGACCTCAACAACCCCGTGATGGCCACGCACTGCGCGCAGGGCAAGCGCGTGGTGTACGTCGAGGATGGCCATATCGTGGCCGCTGAAGGCGAGAACCAGGTGCGCATCGCGCTGTCGAGCATTCCGCTGACGCGCGGCGGCTCGATCGGCTTCCAGGTCGAGAACGCCATGTCAGCCACCGCAGCGGCTTGGGCACTGGGCATCGACTGGGAAGTGATCCGCCGCAGCCTGGCGACCTTCGTCAACGATGCAGCCACCGCCCCTGGCCGCTTCAACGTGTTCGACTACAAGGGCGCGACACTGATCGCCGACTACGGCCACAACCCGGATGCGATCCAGGCGCTGTGCAACGCCATCGAAGGCATGCCGGCCAAGCGCCGCTCGGTGGTGATCAGCGGCGCCGGCGACCGCCGCGACGTCGATATCCGCCGCCAGACGGAGATCCTTGGCGATGTGTTCGACGAAGTGATCCTGTACCAGGACCAGTGCCAGCGCGGACGCGAGGACGGCGAAGTGCTGGCCCTGCTGCGCGAAGGCCTGCAGGGCGCAAAGCGCGCCAGCGCGGTGGAAGAGATCCGTGGGGAGTTCCTTGCTATCGATACTGCGTTGTCGCATTTGCAGCCAGGGGATCTTTGCTTGATTTTGGTGGATCAGGTGGAGGAGGCGCTGGCGCATATTGAGCAGAGGATTGCTCAGGGGTGAACTGGATAGCCTCGCGGCAAACAAGAAAGCCAGCCTTATCGGCTGGCTTTCTTGCTTTCTGGATTTGATTGGCGTTGGCGTCTAGTACCGCAAAAACCGTTACGACGTCGCTCTGCGGGGTTGGTCGCTGTTTATTTCATCGGCGATGGCGTTTGCACCCAAGTGCCATACGACATCCCCCTGCGGGGGCTGCCGGTCACTCTTCTTTGCGTCGGCAAAGAAGACTAACGAGAAGAAAGCCGACCCTGCCGGGTGCAGAGCAATCGCGGGTGCTAGGGATGCTGGTTTCGTCGTATGGCCAGCGGTTCTGCTGGCATCTGCCGGTGCCGGTTTGAAGGGCTACGACGCTGCCAATTTCCGGGATTCGTGGTGCGGCCCACGGTAGCGGAATCCTTGCCCGTTCGCCAATCTGCCGTTACCGGTGCGGACCACCACGATACATCGACCGTCAATGGTTTCGTGGTGGGGCGGGCGCGGTGGTGAAGGTCTCGGGCCAATCAAGGCGGTGCCACCGCGCCCACGACGGAACCGGTGCGCCTGCAACTTCGTGGCCGACCAC
>NZ_JBFTSF010000234.1:0-10453 GCF_056399905.1 Cupriavidus sp. 01L46 | reverse complement strand
CTGGTGTAGGCATCGGCAATCCTGCCGCCGCTGTCGTTGAGGCCAACCAGGCCACCGATAACGGCGTTGCCGGAAGCGCCTGTGTTACCGGCGGAGAAGACGCGCTCGATGACGCCACCGTTGTTGTAGCCCACCAAGCCGCCCACGTTCAGGCCGCCATAGTAAGTGCCGACGGTGCCCCGGCTGGACGAATCGGCTATATACGCATTAGGCCCGGCGTTCAGCCCGACCAGGCCACCCACGCCGCCCATGGCCGTACGCTGCATGTAACCCCCGATGGTGGCATCCGACGTGCTGCGTGTCACCCTGCCCGCGTTTTCACCAACCAGGCCGCCGATCGACTGGGTCAGGCCGCTGCCAGACAGACAGGAAGCGCTCACCGAAGCGCGGTCGATGGCGCCGTCGATGAGGTTCTTCCCCACCAGGCCACCCATCGTATGGGTCCGCCCGGTGTTGCTATTGAGGCGGACGCCGGTGGCGGTGACGTTGGAGATGGTGCCGGAATTCCGACCGACCAGCGCACCCAGCGCAGCTGCGCCGGCATTGGCAGACGTCGCGTTGACCGACAACGCCGCCAGGCCGAGGTTGCTGATGTTGCCGGACGATGCCGAGAACAGGCCGGACAAAGGCCCGGTGCTGGTCACCGAGAGATTGTTCAAGGTATTGCCCAGGCCGTCGAAGACGCCGTAGAACGTTCCGTAGTCGCCGCCAATCGACTTCAGGCTGCCGCCGCTGATCTTGTTGCCCAGCACGTAGTAGCCACCCAGATTGTCGTTGATGCCCTGCAGCTGCGCGAGATTCTGGATCACGTTATAGGAAAAACCGTTCGACCTGAACGACGCCCCCGTCCCGGACAAGGTGACCACCGCGCCGTTGTTCAGGTTCAGCGAACGGCCATAGTTCAACTCAAGGCCGTTGCCGGCGCCGCTGAGCGCKACCTTGTTATTCAGGTTGATATCCTTGGCGCCGGCGGCGGTCATGGCCACGCCGGCGTTGACGCCGGTGGCGCTCAGCGCTCCGTTGACATTGACATCGCCGGCCGAGGCCAGCGTCAGCTTGTTGCCGCTGTTCCAGCTGATCGGCGCGTTGATCGAAAGATTGCCAACGGTGCTGGCCAGCTCGATATTGGTGGTGCCGAGGTTGCGCGAGAGCGTGTCGCTAAACGCGGTATTTTCGCTACTGGCGGCGGTCTGGCCGACGTTGACATCCATCGCGCTGAGCTTCCAGGTGCCCGTCTGCCCGTTGTTGGCCTGGGTGTTGACCTGGGTGGCCAACTGCACCTGCACATCGGCGCCGCGGGTCTCGATGGTGCCGCCGTTGCCCGGGCCGGCCATCGCGCTGGCGTTCAGGCTGCCGGCCACGCGCACGACGCCGGCGCTGCCGCCGTCCAGCGTGATCTTGCCGGCATTGCCCTGCAAGGTCTTGGCCTCGATCATGCCCGTATTGTTTACCACCGCCTGCTGCAAGCTGCCGGCGGCGCGGGCCGTCATCAGCACCTGGCCGCCGTCGGCCTTGAGCAGGCCGCCGTTTTCCACCAGCGAGCCCACCAGGCCGCCATTCACCTGCAGGTTGAGCAGGTTGCTGGCGTCGAAGCTCACGGTGAAGTCATTGCCGGCGCCTAGCGCCACCCGGCCCATCTGCGCCTGGATGAGGCCAGTGTTGCGCACCGTGCTGCCCAGCAGCGCCACGCTGCCACCCGGAGCGGCGATAATCCGGCCGGCATTGATGATCGACGCACCCGCGCCGCCGGCAAAGCGGTAGGTCCCGCTGTTGAAATCCGCGTTGCTGATGTCCTGCGTCGAGGCCACCAGGCCGCCCACGTTGACCTGGGCGGTCTGCCCGAACACGATCCCGTTGGGGTTGACCAGGAAGACGCGGCCATTGGCATCGATCTGGCCCTGGATATTGCTGGCGTTCGCAGTGATCACGCGGTTGAGCGCGATCGAGTTGCTGTCGGGCTGGTTGAATGAGACCTTCTCCCCCGCGCCAACGCTGAATCCGTTCCAGTTGATGATCAGCTTGTCGCTCGACTGGTTGATCGACATGTCCCGGCCATTGTTGTAGGACGCGACATTGCCGGTGCCCGATACGATCGCATTGCCGGTCGGCAAGGCATGCGCCGGCGCAAGCGCCCCCAGACCCAACAGTGCAACAACCGCGGCAATCACGCGCCTGGCGCCGCCGGACTTGCCGCGGCGGCGAGCCCCTTCTCTGGCAACGTTCCAGCATCCCTGGGCCTGATTCCAGACCAGTGCATAGCTTTTGTTCATATTGACCTCATTCCTTGTTATTGAGAAAGCTGCAACCATCCCGGCAGCACGGGTACTGCACCGACACGGTCCACGGCGCACTCAAAAGTACTGCGCGCCCTGCACCCAAAACCTGGGGCTGCGCACCGGCCCCCCGCTTGCGTCGCGCTGGCCCACCGGCCAGGCCAGTGCGAGGCTGATCTGATGTCCCTGCCCGGCCCAGGCGCCACCGATGCCCGCCCCCGTCAACCGGCGCGTATTGCGCTCCCTGGTCCAGGGCTGCTTGTTGATGTCCACCACGCTCTTGTCCACAAAAGCGCTCAGCTGCCAGCCAGGGGCCACCGCGTAGCGCAACTCCAGGCTGGSCTGCCAGCCCTGGTCGCCGCTGCCGGCGCCGAGCGCGTAGGCGCGCACGCCATAGGGCCCGCCCATGCCGAACTTCTCCGAGCCGTCCAGGTTGCCGGACGCCCATTGCGCATTGGCCTGGGCATAGAGCTGGAAGCGATTGCTCAGCCGCTGCAGGCGCGCCGCGCTCAGGTTCATCTTGCTGAAGCTGCCGCCGGCTCTCGCGCTGATCTGGTCGATGAACTCGGTGAGCGGATCGTCGATGCGAAGCCGTCCCGTGCTGTAGCTTGCCGAGAACAYGGTCTGGCCGCCGCCGAATACGTTGTCCTGGCCGTTGCCGCTCACGCCAGCGGTCCACAGCCCCACGCGCTTCCCGACGCGGGTCTCAAAGAGATCCATCTCATCGCGCAGCCGCTTGTCGTCGTACTGCAGCTGGGCGTTCAGGTTGAAGGCGCGGCCGCGCAGCAGCGGCTGCGAGACGAAGACGCTGCGGATGCTGGCGCGGCCGTGCGCTTCCAGCACCGCGAAGTCCTTGCCGAGGTGATAGCCCATATCCGAGTACGACACGCCCACGCGCGTGGACCAGGGCCCGGCCGGCAACTGGTAGCCGGCGCGGTAGTAGCGCTGCCGCTTGTCGCTGCCAAGCACGCGCAAGCTCAGTTGGTCCCCCAGCCGCAACGGGTTGTTCAGGTAGAAGCTGCCGCCCAGGCGGTATTCACCGGTGTAGTAGCCGCCATAGTTGTCCGCCTCCAGGCTGCCGCCGGCCAGCGGCCCGGGCTCCGCCTCGACCAGCAGGTCGGTGGTACCGGGCTCGGTGCCGGACTGCAAGGTACCCTTGGCCTCGGCGCCGGGGATATCGTTGAGCAGCAGCAGGCTGCTTTCCAGTTCCGCGCCATGCACCGCCTCGCCGCTCCTGAGCCTCGACAGCGGCTKGCGCAGCACGCCGTCAAACGCGCGCGACTTGTTTTGCAGCACGATCCGCCCGTACCTGCCTTCCATCACTTCGAGCCGGACCATGCCGTCCTCGATATCCTGCGGCGGCAGGAAGGCGCGCGCCAGCAGGTAGCCGCGCTCGTGGTAATACGCGGTGATGCGGTCCGCCGCCGCGCGCAGGCCTGCCAGGTCCTGCTCGCTGCCGTTCAGGTCGTCCAGCAGGGGCAGCAGTTGCGCCGAATCGAATACCTTGTTCCCGTCGATGCGAAAGCCCTGCACCTTCAGGCGTATCCCCGGCTCGGCGGGCGCGGCGGGTGCGGTGYTATCTCCCGCCTTGGGCAGGTCCAGCTCCAGCCTGGACGGCGCAGGCAGTTCCGGACGCACGGTTTCGAGATCGCGCATGGTCTGCCCGGCCCTGGGTATGTTGGGTACATTCGGCGCATTGGTTGCATTGGGCGCATTGGACGCGTTGGGCCCACCGGGCACCTGCGCATGCCCCGCGACCGGCAGCAGCAACATCAGGCCGACACCGCAGGCACGCAGCCCGAAAGCGCGGCGCGCAGGCCTGTCACCGGCCGCCCGGCAGGCTTGCGCATCGGCATCGGCATCGGCATTAACAAAGGTTTCACGGCCAGCAGTCACTTGATTTCTTCCCATTGCAATCCCATTCATCTCACGAGCAGCCCAATCGATGCGCATGCGCCGCTCTCAGCCCGGTGGAGTTGGAATTCCTCATCGAGCGCCCCATCGAGCTGCATCGAAACTACCTTTTGACGTTTGCATTCCCGACGATCAGTTCGCCGCTATCCCTGACGGCTTCGTAATGCACCACCGCCTCGTCCGCGGCGGCGCCCTTCAAGCCGGGCAGCGTGAACCGCGTGACGCCAAGCGGCGCGATGGTCTGGCCGTCCAGCTCCACCGATGCGCCCCCGCGCCCGATCTCCATCCGCGCCAGCGACACGTGGTAAGGCGTAGGATTGGTTGCTTCCAGGACGGCGCCGCCCGCCTTCCCTGCCCTGCCGAACGCCCATGTCACTTGCCCGATGGCCCCGTCCGCAGTGCCGGGCAATCCCGCCGGCCGGAACAGCAGCTTCATGCGCGTGCGGTAAGACAGGCGCAGCAGACTGGCGCTGTCCTCGGCCAGCGGCGGCACCTCCAGAAAATTGATCCAGAACACCGACTCGCGGTCCCCCGGCAACGGCTCACCGGTGTAGCGCAGCCGGAGCACCGTCTTGCGCTCCGGGTCCAGCCTGAGCAACGGCGGCGACAAGATGAAGGGCACGCTCAGCCTGGCCGGATCGGCATTGACCTCTCCCTGGTCCAGCCAAACCTGGACCAGGATCGGGCTGTCGCCCGCATTGCGCAGCCTCACGCTCAGCTCCGACAGCTCGGCGGGGTAGACGAAGCGGGTGCCGATGATCGACAACGCCGCCAGCGCCCCGGCCGGCGCCAGGCACAGCAGCAAGGCCAGCATGGCCCCGGCGCGGCGCCAYGGCCGCTCGCAACGCGGCCTGCGATCGCTTCTGCCCGGGATGATCGGATTGGTCATGCGGCTCGGCCTTCCCTGGTTCTGCATGCCGGCCGGATTGCCTGGCGCTGCCGTCCTGGTACTGCACAGTTGCCCGGCTCCGGGTTGCTTCGGCTTCACGGACGCGCGGCCAGCTCTTTGCTGCCCACGCCACCGGCCGGCAATGGAAGGCACGGCAGGTCCAGCATCTCGTAGCCGCTGCGTTTGCCCTGCACGCGCGCGGGCAGGGTGTAGTCGATCACGCAGCGCTCTTCAGGCTTCTTGCCCCATTCGACGCGGATCGAGCCGCGGTCCTTCTCGGTGCGCACCACCAGGCGGCTGCCCTGGCCCACGGCGCCGATCTCCGTGCCGCCTTCGGCATCAATGGCGGTGGCGGCGAAGGGCAGCAGTTCGCCATTGGGCATGCGGCTATTGATGAGCACGGCGCGCGCCCTGCGGGTTTCGTAGGTGAGCATCACCACCGAGCCAGCGCGCGGCGCGACGCTGCGCGAGGTCACCTTCAGTTCGACGTCGTCGGGGATGCCCTTGGGATCGACATCGATGCTGTTCAACTGATAGGGGATCAGGCTCGGCACGACCGCGTAGCCGCGCCGGTCCACGCTGGCGCCGCCGTAGCCGACCCGGGCGCCCTGCGCATCCGCCGCATGGACCACGCCGATGGTCTCGCCAAGGGTCTGTGCCAGGGAAATGCCGCCCGGATGAACGACCAGGCCGCCCTGCGCGCTGGCCGATGCCTGCCGATAGCCTTGGCCCTGGCCGATGCTGGCGCCCAGCGTGACGTCGGGCAGGCGCCAGTTGATGCTGGCGTTGCCCGAGGTGGCATTGCGCCGGTCGTCATAAGTACCGGAGAGCGAGTACGAGCCCTTGCCCTGCTGGTCGATGAGCCCCGAAACGCCGGAGGAAACCTGCGTGCCGGCACTGTCGTCGTGCGTGACGAAGGTGTTCAGGACGGGAGCGCCGCGGGCGGACTTTCCCAGTGGAATCGACAGGTTGAGGCTGACCAGCGTGCTGTTGCCGCTGCTGGCTCCCCCATACAACGCCCCCCCGGACCCCGCGTTCTGCACGCGCTGCACGGACACGGAATAGGTGTTGCCGCGCCACTGGTTGCTGTAGCCCAGCGTGAAACTGAGCGCCTGGCCACGCTGGTTCCAGTACTGGAGCGAAGAGCCGTTGAGGTAGACATTGCCGCCGCTCGCGCCGAGCTGCTGGCTGATATTGGCATCCACTCTGCTGCGCATGCGCGCGAAGGAATCGGCCGCCGCGCCGCGCTCGACGGCATCGTGCAGCATCAGCGCATCGCGCAGGCCAAGATAGCCGCGCGTGGAATAGCGGTACGCCAGCAGCGAGAAGTTGGTACCGCTGCTCGGCAGATTCTTGCTGTACGAAACACGGAAGCTGGAGCCACGCAGGCTATCGCCGTTAGGCACGGTGGCCCTGGCCCACGTGACGTCGGCGCCAAAGCCACCGAGGCGCGTGTTGAGCGCCCCGCCCAGCAGCCCGGACACATAGTTGCTGGCCAAGGCCACGCCACCGTAGCCGGTGACCATATTGTTGATGCCGTGTTGCAGTGTGCCCTGCACGACGTACTGTCCGCTGCCTTGCAAAGAGGGGTCGCTAGCCCTGCCCGCGGTCACGCTGTAGCKCGTGACGCCCGGCCGCAACAATTGCACGGTGGTGGCAAAGGGCACCAGGAAGGTACGCGCCTGCCCGTTGGCCTCTGTCACGGTCACCTGCAGGTCGCCGCCGTAGCTGGCAACCTGCAGGTCATTGATCTCGAACGGCCCCGGTGCCACGGTGGTCTCGTAGACGAGGAAGCCGCGCTGGTGGACCGAGACCCGGGCGTTCGAGCCGGCGGTACCGCGCACCACAGGTGCGTAGTAGCGCTGCGTCTCGGGCAGCATGCGGTCGTCGCTGAAGATCTGCGCGCCGCGGAACGACACCGAATCGAACAGCTCGCCGCTGGTCGAGCTCTCGCCGACCAGCACTTGCGAGCGCAGCGCGGGCAGATCGGTCTGGCCATAGATATAGCCACGCTGATAGCGTGTGCCGGTCAGCGGCGACCAGGTAACCGAGCCGTTGTGGCGCAATCGCAGCGGCCCGAGGTTTGCCCCCAGGTTCAGGCCCGCGTAGGCCTGGGTGGTGTTGCGTCCCTGGCTCTGCGTGGTGAAGATATTGGTGTTGTAGTTGAGCAGCAGCGCCGGAACGCCACTGTCCCATCGCTGCGGATCGACATAGTTTTTCGATGTGGTCAGCCGCAGATAGTATTGCGGCACGGAAAGATAAATCGCCTGCTCCGCCTGGTCGAACTTGAGTTCGGCGCCAGGAACATAGTTGCCGATGTCGGCACAGACCAGGCCTTCGGGCATCGGGTTGGGTGGCCGTGCGGGATCCTGGCCGCGCGCGCTCTTGTTCAGATCGACACCTGCGCGGGTGAGCAGTTCGCGGTCGTAGCATGCCTGTGAGCTTTCCCGGCCCGCAACCTGCTGGAACTCGATATCCTCGGTGCCGCGCCATTGGCCATTGACATGCAGTTCGACGCGGTACTTGCCCGGCGCGACGATATCCAGCCGCTCGAAACGGCTGGTATCRATCGTGATGCCCTCGGCGCCCTGCGCCAGCATGTAGGTGTCGAATATCACCCGTTTGCCGTCCAGGGCGGACAGCAGCCGCGGCTCGGGCGCGGGCCCAGTTCCATCGCTGCCGGCACTTCGCGCGCGCTCCCGGTCGCCGTCCTGTGCTCCTTTGCTTTCCTGCGCCGAGGTTTCGCCAATCTGCGCGCCGAGATCCATGGACTGGCGCGTCCCCGCGCCCTGCCCACCCACAACGGTCGCCGCCGCCCAGGCGGCAGGCGACATCGCGATCGCCGCCACGGCGCCGATCAGGCGAGGCGCAAGGCGCCCCGGCCTGGAGGTCGGCGGCGCTGCCACACTGGCGGCGCGAGCCGGGCCAGCGGGTCGAACAAGGCGAACTGAGGATTGCATAGACCGACGAATTTGTCCTATCTGCGGAAGCTGGAGGCCGCTGTACAACCGATGCGGCGAAAGGAATCGGGATGGGAATGATTGGAGGCCGTTTCCAAAAGATGCTGGCGTCGTTGCGCGGCCTTGGCCGTGCCACTTGTACTGTCTGCGGCCGCGCGCCTAGCCAGAACCGCTTCGCTTCATGTTGAAACGGCCTCTTAGTGGCTAATTTGCCAATGCCTTTTCTTCCGTGTACCGGCCGCCGTAGTCATTGATGACTTCGTATCGGACCAGGGCACCGGGATGATTGCCGGGCTTTGCTTCGGGCAGTACAAAGGTCTCCTTGCCGAGCGGGGCCACCATGCCACCACCCGCGGAGACAAACTTGCCGTCCAGCCTGGCGTCGACCCGGCCGAAGGAAACGTAGTAAGGCGTAGGGTTGCTGACCTCCACGGCAAGCTGCTTCGCCATCTTTCCACCCGGCCCCTTGCCATCGACGGTGGCCAGCTTCCAGGCAAGCTTGCCAGGAGCGGCATCGACGTCCGTCAGTTGCACGGGCCGGAAGAAGACCTTGATACGGCTGCGGAAGGCGAACAGGAGCGCGTTCTCGGCGCCCTCCTTCGTTGAGGGCACCTCCAGTACATTGAGCCAGAATACCGTCTCGCGATCGGCCGGCAGTGGTTCCTGCGTATAGGCGATGCGCAGCACCGCGCCCTTGCTCGGCTCCACCCGGCCGACCGCCGGCGAAACCATGAAGGGAACCCGGACTTTCTCGGGCGGAACGTCCGCCTGGCCGTCGTCCAGCCAGTTCTGCACGAGAACGGGCTCGCTGCCGATGTTGTTCAGCCTGACGGTAACCTCGCGGGCATCGGACGGGAAGACCAGTCGCGTACCCTGTATGACAATGGAAGCCTGCGCCAAGCTGGCGCAGGCGGCGAGCGCCACGACACCGGCGGCAAGAAGTGAAGAGATGCGAGCGACCGACGTCATGGCATTCCTGGCAATTTAACCTGGCTCGATTTAGTAGTAGGCCATCGTGTAGCGGATGAACGAGTTGCCCGCGCCCGCCGTGACGGAGGCGGCGGTCTGGACATAGGCCGCGCTGTAGGTCAGCGTTGCGGTGTTGTCAGTGATGGTGGCCACCTGCGGGCTCGCCTGTGCCTGGTTCAGCGCGATCTTGCCGGTGGCTTTGTTGCCGTTGTCGCTAACCTCGATCTGCACGCCTTTCGCCGCAGCGGTGCCCTGCAGGATCAGGTTGCCGGTGACGGGATCGATGTTGGCGGAGCCCGTATCAAAGGAGATGGAAGCCTTCGTTTTATTCTTGCAGGCCGTGCCGCCGCCCAGTACCAGGCTGAACGGTACCGCGGCGGATTTCACGCCAACGCCCGTGAAGATGACGGGGTCCACACGGCCCAGATCGACGGTGGTGCGATTGTTGGGCCCGGCCGGCTGGCCGTTGATGGTGCAGGTGACGTCCGTGATGGAGCCGGTAAAGTCGAGCTGGCCGTCGAACGCATGCGACAGCGAGGGAGCCATGGCGGCCATGACCACACAGCCGGCTGTGAGAGAGCCGAGAATAGTACGTTTCATAGGGTTTCCTTCTTCCGTTGGTAGTTGGGGCAATGAATCAATCGATTAGACGATTAGATGCACCCCGATTTAAATGCGGGTCCACATGGAACCGATGCACCGGCTTCCGAATCGAACCGCACCCCGCTTGACGCATTAAACGCAAAGTGGAGTCACAGAAAGATTCGCAATGACGCTGAGGCCACTTGACGGTGACCAAATCATAGATCTCATGAAATAAAATAAACCCAAGAAAATTCTTGTTTTACGGAAAAGAATTAAATCAATACCTGGATACTTCCAGCCCTATCGTCACGCGAAAGTCGAAGCCCCGTCTCAACGACACGCAGCCGGCAACTAACGGAATGTGGGCACAGCGGGCTGTAAACATGCGCGGACGCGCCTTCACTCTCGTATTTTTTGGCGCGGATGGCCAAGCCGTCGGGGCGCGCGGGTGGACGAAGAATTCGAGGGGCTGGATCTGAGCGATCCGAGGCGGGATCGGCGTGCAAAGGCGCTGCGCAAACGGCTTGGGGCCAGGCCGACGGCGAGCGCTCCGGGCGCGTGCGATGGATGCTCGGAGAGCATCCATCGCCGCCTATCGATTTCCCGGCGACGAGGAGATCGAGTGAGTGCGCCCTGCCGGGCGCACCATAAAAAAAACCGCAGCACCAGGCTGCGGTTTTTTTTCGCCGAGGCAAAAGCCCCGGCCAGGCAAGTGCTACCGCCCGATCAGATCTCTTCGTACAGCGGCAGCGTCAGGAACTCGGCAAAGTCCTCCGACGTGGACATCTGCTCGAAGATCTCGCCGGCGCGGTCATACGTCGTGGTGTCGCCACCGACGAAAGCCTCGCCACCGACGAAAGCCT
>NZ_JBFTSF010000233.1:0-15666 GCF_056399905.1 Cupriavidus sp. 01L46 | reverse complement strand
GCGTAATGCGCTGCCAAAGGTCGTCATTCCGGTAGCGTTTGCCGGGCAGTCATGCGACATGCAGGCGATTCGCGCACTGGGCGATGAGTACGGCTTCTCCATCATCGAAGATGCGTCGCATGCGATTGGTGGCCGCTATCTGGGCAAGCCAATCGGTTGTGGCGACTTCGCCGATATCACCGTCTTCAGCTTCCATCCGGTCAAGGTAATCACGACCGCCGAGGGTGGCATGTGTGTCACGCGCCGGAGCGATCTGGCGGAGGCCATGCGCAAGGCGCGTTCGCACGGAATCACGCGCGACCAAGCCGAGATGACGGGCCCTTCGGACGGCGCGTGGTACTACCAGCAAGTTGCGCTTGGGTACAACTACCGCATGACTGACATGCAGGCGGCCCTTGGGGTCAGCCAGATGACGCGTCTGGATGGGTTTGTTGCGCGGCGCCACCAGCTGGCGCGCCGCTATGACGAGTTGCTGGCGGGAGCCGCGTTGACCGTGCCCTTCCAGCATCCCGACGGGCTGTCCGGTCTGCACCTGTATCCGGTGGTGCTGCACGACAGCGCGCGCCGTAAGGCGATATTCGACGGCATGCGTGCTGCCGGCGTGCACGTCAATGTGCATTACATCCCGGTGCACACCCAGCCGTACTACCAAAACCTCGGTTTCCAGGCGGGCGAATACCCGAACGCTGAAGACTACTATGCACGGGCGATCAGCCTGCCGATGTATCCTGGCCTGTCCGAGCAGCAACAGGACTTCGTGACATCCACGTTGCGCGGGTTGCTTGCATGAAGCTGGCGCTGGGAACGGTGCAGTTTGGTCTGCCCTATGGCATCACCAATACCGCGGGCCAGGTCGCCGCGGATGAGGTGACACGTATCCTGCGCAGGGCCCGCGAGCTTGGCCTTGAGGTGCTGGATACCGCGGCGGCGTATGGCGAGAGCGAGCGCGTACTGGGCCGTTGCGGCCGGGATGCGCTCGCCTTTCGGCTCTATACCAAAACCTTGCCAGTTGGCGACGCGGGCATGGACGCCGACGCCATCCGGCGCGTGGTGCAGGGGGTACGCGACTCCTTGCGCAACCTGGGCGTCGAGCGTCTGCATGGCCTGCTGGTGCATCATGCAGGCGATCTGCTTGGCGCAGGCGGGCAGGACTTGCATGCCGCGCTGCTGGAGCTGAAAGCCGAAGGCCTGATTGAGCGGCTCGGCGTGTCAGTCTATAGCGTCGACGAGGCGCGCGAAGCGACGAAGCGTTACCACATCGACGCCATGCAGTTGCCGCTCAACGTTCTCGATCAGTCCTTCGCCACTAGCGGGGAACTCGCCAGACTGAAGCATGCGGGTGTGGAAATCCACACGCGCTCGGCCTTTCTGCAAGGCGTGCTGCTGGCCGAGCAGTTGCCGCCCTTTCTGCACACGCTTGCCCCGGGCTTTGCGCGCTTCCAGGCCGTTTGCGCGCAGGCAGGCATGAGCCAGCTCGAAGGCAGTCTGGCCTTCCTGCGCCAGCAAGGTGTGATCGACCATGTTGTGGTCGGGGTGCTCGATGCAGGGCAACTCGAACAGATCGCAACTGCCTGGCACCGCAGCGCCGCGCACCTCGCTTTCGATTTCACCGCCTGCAATATGGAGTCGTTGCCGGCAATCACGCCATCCAAGTGGCCCGCATTGCAGAAGGAGTTCCAATGACCGTGATGGCACTGCTGCAAGCACGTTCAAGTTCGACCCGACTGCCAGGCAAGGTATTGAAGCCCTTGCTCGGCGAGCCGATGATCCTGCGCCAGATAGAGCGCTTGCGGCGAGCCCGCAATATCGATCGGCTGATGGTGGTGACCAGCGACAGCGCCTCCGACGA
The DNA here is from genome assembly GCF_056399905.1 of Cupriavidus sp. 01L46. Taxonomy (NCBI): domain Bacteria; kingdom Pseudomonadati; phylum Pseudomonadota; class Betaproteobacteria; order Burkholderiales; family Burkholderiaceae; genus Cupriavidus; species Cupriavidus sp. 01L46. The sequence continues at coordinate 13,817 of NZ_JBFTSF010000233.1, read as the reverse complement.
TGAACTCGCGGCACGCTGTGTAGAGGCAGGCGTGGAAGTGTTCCGCGGTAGTCTCGACGATGTGCTGGATCGCTTCTATTCGGCGGTGAGGGATATCCGGCCGCAGCACGTGGTCCGGCTGACAGCCGACTGCCCCCTGGCCGACCCCGAAGTGATCGACGCCGTGATCGATTTCTATCGCGACGGCGACTTCGACTACGCCAGCAACGTGCTGGAGCCTACCTATCCGGATGGCCTGGATGCCGAGGTGTTCCGGTTCAGCGTGTTGGAGACGATCTGGCAGGAAGCCAGCCTTGCATCCCAGCGCGAGCATGTGACATCTTTCATCTACCAGCATCCGGAGCGCTTCCGGTTGGGGTGCCTCAAGCGCGAGAGCGATCTATCGGCGCTGCGGTGGACGGTCGATGAACCGTCCGACCTCGAGTTTGTCACGGCCGTGTATGGGGCCCTGTATCGCGACAACCCTGCTTTCCTGATGGCTGACGTGCTGCGGCTGCTGGCGCAGCGGCCCGAGTTGATCGAGATCAACGCCGGGCAACTCCGGAATGCAGGCTATGTGAAATCTCTTGTACAAGACGAACTACTACCTCGAAGGGTGTGAACATCATGTCGCAACGATATCAACAGTCTGAAGCCCTGCTTGAACGCGCCCTGCGCACCATCCCGCTTGGTTCGCAAACATTCAGCAAGAGCCGTACGCAGTACCCGTTCGGCGTGTCGCCGTACTTCATCGAGCGCGGGCGCGGCAGTCACGTGTGGGATGTCGATGGCAATGAGTACCTCGACATGATTGGCGCTCTTGCCGCGCTGACGCTTGGGTATTGCGACCCCGACGTGGATGCTGCGGTCAAGGCCCAGTTGGAGGATGGCATCATCTTCTCGCTGCCGCACCGGCTCGAAATGGAGGTGGCAGAGCAGTTGGTGTCGATGGTGCCTTGCGCCGAGAAAGTCCGCTTTGGCAAGAACGGTTCCGACGCAACCGCCGGCGCCGTGCGCGTTGCACGCGCCTTCACCGGCCGCGATCATGTCGCGGTCTGCGGCTATCACGGCTGGCAGGACTGGTACATTGGCACCACCGCGCGTAACCGCGGCGTGCCGCAGGCAACACGCGATCTGTCCCATGCTTGGGCATACAACGATATCGAAAGCCTCGACGCCATTTTCAGGGCGCACCCCGGTCAGGTGGCTGCGGTGATCCTCGAGCCAATGAACGTGGTCGAGCCGGCACCGGGCTTCCTGCAGGCGGTCAAGGAACTGGCGCACAAGCATGGCGCGCTGCTGGTGTTTGACGAGACCATCACGGGATTCCGCTACGCGAATGGCGGCGCCCAGCAACTCTTCGGCGTGACGCCGGACCTGGCTACCTTCGGCAAGGGCCTCGCCAACGGCTATCCTGTGTCTGCCGTTGCAGGCCGGGCCGATGTCATGCAATTGATGGAGGAGATTTTCTTCTCCTTCACCTTTGGCGGAGAAACGCTATCGCTCGCGGCGGCGCTCGCCACCATGAAGAAGCTGGAACGGGAGCCCGTCACCGCAACCCTGGCTCGTCAGGGTCAAGTGGTGATCGATGGCCTGCGCGAACGTATTTCGGCGCTGGGCGCGGAAGACTTTCTCTCTGTGTCTGGCCACCCGAGCTGGAGCTTCCTGCTGATCAAGGACACGGCGCGCTATCCCATGTGGCACCTCAAGACGCTGTTCATGCAGGAGATGCTGGCGCAGGGAGTCCTGACGTTCGGTACTCACAACATGGGGTACAGCCATTCGGACGCCGATATCAGCCGGCTGTTCGCGGCCTACGACCACACGCTGCCAATGATGGTCGAAGCCGTGCGCGATGGCGGTCTCGAGCAGAAGTTGAAGTGTGCTCCGCTTGAGCCTTTGTTCAAGGTGCGCTGAGCATCATGAAGGTCGCGATTCGCGCCGATGCATCTGTGCAGATTGGGTCGGGCCACGTCATGCGTTGCCTGACGCTGGCGGATGTCTTGCGCGAGCGCGGGGCTGAGATTCGCTTCATCACCCGCGCGCATCCAGCTGGCGCGCAAGCGCTGATTGCCAAGCGCGGATACGCGTGCCACCTGCTGCCCGCCCCACAGCTTGCCGGTTCTGTGATGGGGGACCTTGCCCATAGTGCCTGGCTGGGCGTCCCCTGGGAGGACGACCTGGCGCAAAGCGCAGCGGTGCTGGCGGACTGGTCGCCTCAATGGCTGGTTGTGGATCACTATGGTCTCGACTGGCGATGGGAGCAGCCGCTGCGCGGGCTGGTACCTAGCATCCTGGCTATCGACGACCTGGCTGATCGCCGGCACGACTGTGATCTGCTGCTCGACCAGAACTACTATAGTGATCTCGACCAACGCTACGCCACCTTGATTCCTCCGCACTGCACGTGCTTGCTGGGCCCTGGCTATGCCCTCCTGCGCCCCGAGTTCACGGTGGCTGGGCAGGCCTTGCACCGGGGCACGGGGCCGGTTCGGCGCGTGCTGCTGTTCATGGGGGGCATGGACCAGGACAACGCAACCAACATTGCGCTGCGTGGATTGCAGGACTTCGCGAAGGCTGGCATTGCGATCGACGTCGTGCTCGGCGCTGGCGCACCTCACCGCGACCAGGTAGAGGCGCTATGTGAGGGCACGCAGAATGCGCGTCTGCACGTGCAGGTCGACAATATGGCCGAGTTGATGGCGAGCGCTGATCTGGCCATCGGCGCTTGTGGGTCCGCGACTTGGGAGCGCTGCTTCCTTGGGTTGCCGACCATTGCCATCGTGCTGGCGGACAACCAGCGCAGATCGGCCCACGACCTGGCTGCCGCCGGATATATCGTCAACCTGGGCGAAGTCGCTCTGGTGACGCCGGAGAAGGTGGCGCAAGCGGTGGCTGCCTTGATGGCGGACGATGCCGGGCGCCTTGCAATGTCGCGCCGCGCCCTGGGGCTGGCTCGGCGTGAGCCAAGGACTGTGGCCGACCTGATCTACGAAGAGACGCGGTGATGCATAGATTCGACGACTGCGAGTTGCGTCCGATCCGCCCCGGCGACAAGGACATTCTGCTGGCCTGGCGCAACAGCGACCACGTGCGCAGCAATATGTACACGGATCACTTGATTGCGCCTGAGGAGCATGAACGCTGGTTCGCTTCGGCGTTGCAACATCCAAGCGCGCAGTTTGCGGTGTTCGCACTGCGCGGGGTGCCAGTTGGCTTCAGTTCGCTCACCGGCATCAGCCGCGAGCACCAGCGTTGCACCTGGGGTTTCTATCTCGGCGAGCAAGGCCTGCCCAAGGGCACTGGCTCGGCGCTGGGCTATCTGGCGCTGGCCCATGCCTTTGACACGCTTGGAATGTGTCGCCTGGTCGGCCGCGAACACGAGCCATTCCTGATCGCGGAGATGTCCGGAAATCACAACCAGTCGCTCGATCGCGCACTGGAAATCGTCGATGCCGCGGCAGCGTCGGGCGCGCACGCACTGAAGATCCAGACCTATACCGCGGACACCATGACGCTGGATATCCGCGAGCGGGAGTTCTTCATTTCCGATCCGAAGAGCTTGTGGAAGGGCAAGTCGCTGTACGAGTTGTACGATGAAGCGCATACGCCCTGGGATTGGCATGCAGCCATCTTCGAGCGTGCGCGCGGGCACGGCATGATCCCCTTTAGCACGCCCTTCGACGACAGCGCTGTCGATTTCCTGGAAGAACTCGATGTAGCTGTCTACAAGATCGCATCGTTTGAGAACACCGATATTCCCCTGATCCGGAAGGTCGCGCGTACCGGCAAGCCGATGATCATCTCGATCGGCATGGCCAGCATCGCGGAACTCGATCAGAGTGTGCGTGCCGCGCGCGAGGCTGGGTGTAAAGACCTGATTCTTCTGAAGTGCACCAGCACCTACCCAGCTTCTCCCGAAAACACCAATGTCCGCACGATTCCCCACATGCGTGACCTGTTCGGCTGCGAAGTGGGTTTGTCCGACCACACGATGGGCCTTGGCGTATCGGTGGCGAGCGTCGCCATGGGCGCAACGGTGATCGAAAAGCACTTCACGCTGGACCGCGCTGACGGTGGCGTGGATTCGACATTCTCGCTCGAACCCGCCGAATTCCAGGCACTTGTCGTGGAAACCCGCCGCGCCTGGCAGGGATTGGGCGGCGTGAGCTATGGCCCGACTGACGCGGAGAAGAAGTCCCTGGTGTTCCGCCGGTCGCTTTACATCACGCGCGACCTCAAGGCTGGCGAGGTGCTGGACGTCTCCAGCGTGCGGGCGATTCGCCCGGGCTTTGGCCTGGCGCCCAAGCACCTCGACCAGGTGCTCGGCMGGGCAGTGAAGCAGGATGTGAGCCGCGGTACGCCACTTGAGTGGGATCTGCTCGCCTGAGTCCCTTTGCCCCGTTTGCCCCTATAACTATTACTATATGCGTCTCGGTTTCGCCAGTATCTACGCCTATCGCCCACACGTGGAACACGTCTACTTCCTCTCGACGATGATGAAGTCCCGTGGGCATGAGGTGTTCTTTCTAAGCTGCGACAGCGCGCTGTCGGAGTGCTATACCCGCGAATTGCGAGATAACTCGAGTTCGGCCAAGGAGTGTGTGAAATGCACGATGGGCGGCATGCGGTCGTTCGCCTCCGGCTCGGTTGACTCCATGCGCCGCTATCGCGATCCCGCTGGCGCTTCGCAAGCGGGTGATGCCGCGCAGCAGTGGGGCTTCTCCGGTGCCTGCACCATATTGCGCACGGAGAGCAAGATCGACAAGCAGACCGAGGAGTTCCGCGGGCTACATCAGAGGCTCGCCACGGGTGCTGCCGAGGCGTTCGCCGCTGCCTGCCGCTGGATCGAGGATCGCCGGCTGGACGGCATTGTCTGCTTCAACGGTCGCATGGAGGGTCCGCGTGCGTTGCTGGAGGCGGCCAAGGCCAAGGGCATTCCCTTTATTTCGGTGGAGCGTACCTGGTTTGGCGATGGCCTCTTGCTGATCCCTGACCAGAATTGCCTGGCGCTTGGCGAAGTAGGGCGCGTGGTCGGAGAGTACAAGGACAAGCCGCTCACCGAGGCCCAGGCACGGTCCGTTGCCTCGCTGCTGGCTGCTCGGTTCTTGCGCACGAACACGCTCGAGTGGCGAGCCTACAATCGCAATGCGGAGGACCTGGTATGGCCGGCGCAGAGCAATGGCCTGAAGTTGCTGATCACCCCTAGCAGCCTCAACGAGTTCGATGGTCACCCCGACTGGCGAACCAACTGGCCCAACCAGATCGCCGCCCTGGACTTCCTCTTCGATCATCTCGATGTCGATCCGGCGAGCTGCATCCTGCGCTGTCACCCGAACTGGGGTGAGACGATCGGCCTCAGGGACGGCAGTCTCGCCGAGCGCATGTACACGGAATGGGCGCGCCGTCGCGGCGTGCATATCATCGGGAGCGGGGAGCGCGCCAATACCCTGGGGCTGATCGCGCAGGCGGACGCCGTGGTGGTCAACGGCGGCAGTGCCGCCTTCGAGGCTGGCGCCCTGGGCAAGCAGGTGATCGCACTAGGCACGTCGATCTACCAGACTGCTGGCTTCCAGATCCGGCTGTATGGCCCCGAAGATGTTGACAACCTGTCCATGGTCGGCAAGCAGAACCCGGACGAGATCGCACGGCAGGTCTTGCGCTTTGCCTACACGTTCAATTTCCGCTTCAACCAGTATGTGAGCGACATTCGCGCCAGGACGACCACGCAGTATGTCTACAATCCCACGCCTGATGCCAGCCGGCTCGAGCGGTTGCTCCTTACCCGCCGTGTGGAAGCAGACGATGCCGAGGTGGCATCCGACGCCACTGGTGAAGATCGGGTACTGACGCTGCTGCGCGAGAGGCGCTGGGAAGAGTTGCGGGAGGCCCAGAAGCCGATCCCGGAAGAGTACCGCCCGTTACAACGGCGCGGCGTGTTCCGTTACTTGGACGCGATCCGAGAGCGCATGCCGATTGGCGACAGATAATGCAGGCCAGAAGAGTCCGAGAGGTGGAGGCACCATGAGTCGAATTCGAATCTTGACCAAGAGCTTGATGAGCCAGCCTGGCTACACGTTGATGCGCGTGCCGGCCCGGTTCGGTTTCGCTCGCGATACCGTCAGCCGTACCCGCGGACTGTTGCAAGGCCCGGGCCTGCGGCGCTTTCTAGCCGAGCGCGAGGCGCGCCTGGAGCAGAGCGTCTTCAAGGGCATCGATAAAGAGCAGTTTGTGCGGACCCTGGATGCCGATGGCCTTGCATTCGGGTTGAAGATTCCAGGCGAGATGGTGGCGCAGATTCGGCAGTTTGCCGACAGTTCTGCTTGTTTCGCCGACCGGGATCCGGCTCGCGGTTTTCATGCCGAACAGCGCGTGGCAGCGGAATCTGTCCTGGGCAAGCCGATCCTGGTTGCGCAGTACTTCAATACGCAGCAACAGTGCGCCGCGATCCATGCGCTGCGCCACGACCCTCTGCTGGAGTGGATTGCGGCACGTTATATCGGTTCGGTGCCGGCATTTGTCGGCTCCAACCTGTGGTGGACGTTCCCCGTGAAGGCGCGCGAGGAGGATCGATTCAAGCATGCCCATCTCTATCACCGGGATGTCGATTGCTTCCGTTTCTTTAAGTTCTTCTTCTACCTGACGGACGTAGCGCCGGGCGACGGCGCGCACGTCGCCGTGGCAGGCTCGCATCGCCGGCCACCGGTGACGCAGCGCTTCGATGAGTTCAAGGTKCGCCGCTACACGGATGCAGAAATCGACCAGACCTACGACCGCTCTGTGATCAAGGAGATCTGCGGGGAAGCGGGGACTGGCTTTGCCGAGAATACCCTGTGTATCCACAAGGGGCGCACCCCGGTTCACCAAGCGAGATTGCTCCTGCAACTGCAGTTTGCCATGTTCGATTACGGCGTGATGCACGACCAGCGCCGTGAGCAGGACCTGAGCTTGATGGTTTAACCAATCTGCATTTCAGGCGACATCTCCCATCCGATCTGAGCAAGGCCATGGTCACTCGCGGAGGGACGCACAACCGCGATCATCCATGAGCTACAAGAGAAACCTCGGGACAACTTGCTTGAACGGCTTTGCGGCCATCTTGATGATGGGCCGCATGCTTGCCTACGCCAAGCTGCTGACAGTCCCGGAATTCGGGACGTTGAGCGTCGGGCTGCTGATCTCGGCTTCGCTTGCCATGGTCAATGCCTTCGGGCTGTATCTGCTGATGCAGCGTGATCTCCCGTACCTGTTCGCAGCCAGGCGAGTGACGCGTGGCATGATCATGATGTGCGAGGTGACACTGGTCACCGTGCTTTGCGCGATGCCGCTGCTCGGGCTCAGCGCGACTGGCATGTCGCTTGCCGGTGGAGCGGGCGCCTTGCTTGCGCTGGCTGCGGTGCACGGGCTGACCAATCAGTTGTTTGGCATTGTCTCGACAGAAAGCAAGAGCCGGTTGCTGCAGACCGAGTTCTCGGTGACGCTGTTCTCGCGCAGTTGTGTGGTCTCGGTGGCGGGGCTTCTGACCGCAGTCAGGATTGGCAGTGCCGAGGCGATCCTCGTCGCGGAAATCCTGGCTACGACCGTCATGATCGGTATCGTGACAATGCGCGCCGGCCTTCGCTACGGGAGGGCATCTTTCCGTTTGCCGATATTGGCACTGCGCCATTTCCGCCACTCCGAGTGGCGTGCAGCAGGAGCGCTGTTCGTCAGCGTCATCCTGGCGTTCCTGATGCAGAATTCCGATCGCTGGCTTGCCGCGGGCGCGCTGGATAAGCCCGCGTTTGCTGAATTTGCTTTCGCCTGGACGCTGCTATCGATGGCCTCTACCTTTCAGGTCACGGTCAATGCGAACCTGTTCCCGAGCCTGGCGGCGCAAATCTACCATCAGGGGGCGCAGGCAGTGCGGGAGCGCACCGGCAAGACCTCGCTGGGTTTCCTGCTCGTGCTGGGCATACTTGCCGTGCCGGGGTACTTGATGATCCGTTGGGGCATCGACGCTTATTTCCCTCAGTATCTGGGTGTGTTGGCCTATATTCCGTTGTTCCTGGCGGCGGCGGCATTCCGCGCCTCCGATTTCTGGGCCAATTATTTTGTGATTTCGGGGAAGACGAGGATTCTGTTCGCCTGTCAGATCGCAGTCCTGCTGGGTTCCTTGCTGGTGTGGGCCGTGACGTCCTGCTATCCGGCGATGCCGCTGCTGATGCGCTTGTCGATTCTCACTTTGACACTTGCTGCCCTCTCTTTCTGCTTCGGTCTTGTCGCCGCGCGGGTAGGAGGGAAAATGAAATGATGATCAGATTATTGAAAAGATCCTTCCTGTGGCGCTGGTGGGTGGCAATCCACTTTCTGCGCKATGGCGTGCGGGTCGATCCGCGCGCCACGTTCTTGTCGTCGCTGTCCCAGGTCAAGCTCGGGCGTGGCACGAGGATTTCCAGGGATGTCATCGTCAATCTTGGGGGCGGGGGGCAACTCGATATGGCGCGTGGCACCTGGCTATCGCACGGCGTCGAAATCGAGTCGGAGGGCCGTATCCTTATCGGCGAGGGCACCACCATTCAGCGGCGCTGCTCGCTGAATGGAACGATAACGATCGGCCGCGGGTGCATTTTCGCCCCGAATGTTTTTGTTTCCTCGGGGGCGCATATCTTTGCCGCATGGCCCGAGCTGCCGATTCGCGAGCAGGAAGCGAGGTATGCTGCACTGCCGCCACATGAGCGTCCCGCCGGTTTTGAAGACAAACCGGTTGAAATCGGCGATGACTGCTGGATCGGGGTGAATGTTGCGATCATGCCCGGTGTGAGGATTGGACGTGGATGCGTGATTGGGGCCAACTCCGTGGTGACCAGGTCGTTACCGGAATATTCAATCGCGGTCGGGGCACCCGCAGTCGTGAAATCCAAGAGGATGGCATGAACACGTCACGCGAACCCCGATTCCAACAGTGGGTCCAGGCTGCCGCGATCGTAGGCATCTTCTCGATCTACTACCTGTACTACTTTACCAACTTCAAGGATGGCGACGTGGATGATGTACCCGCGTTTATTGYCATCGCCAAACTGTGCGCGTTCAGCCTGTTCACGCTGTGCCTTTTGCCGTTCCGCGTCTCGGACCGCTATCAGGATGACCTTCTGCTGGTGCCGTTGCTGGCCCTGTGCGGCATCAGCTATGGCTTGGCGGTGGCTGCCGGCTATGACCAGCCAACCGCGCTGTTCCTCAATGCGCTGATTTTCCTGCCAGTGCTGTTCTCGGCAAGGATGAGCGAGCAGGGAATTCTGTCGGCGCTTAAGCTGGTCAAGGACATTATCCTGGTGCAGTGCCTTGTGGGTTTCGTGCTGCGCTATCTCGAAATCGACCTGTGGACGGGAGGGGCCGTTTCCGGTGGTGTCGGCAATCCAAGCTCATTTGGTTTGCTTTGCTGCATTTCCTATCTTTACGTCGATACTTTTGCGCGCCGGTGGTCGGCCGAGATCGCCGAGAAGCTGGTGTTGGCACTTGGCGCGGTGGCCACCAATTCCGTCTTTTCGCTGATGACGATGGCCTGCATTGTTCTGCTGGTGGAAATAAAGAACAAGAGACTTGGCTTCCTGCTCATGTGTTTCGTGCCGGCACTGGCCGCCGCTGGCTTCTTCGTACTGCAAGCGGAAGCCGAGGGAAAGCCTTCCTTCCTGGTTCACAAGATTCTCGCCGTGCTCAACTTCGTAGGCCTGGTGGACTATGACGTGACCGCCGGCATCACGGGCGGGCGGATCGCCGATCATCTGAATCTCCTGGCCGGATACGTCGAGGAACCCGCTTCCATGTTGTGGGGGCATATGGGCTCAACGGTGTACCGGGCTGCGGACAGCCAGTACGTCAGTTACCTGGCTTCCTTCGGCATACCGCTTACCCTGCTTTTTGTGCTCGTCAACCTGAAGATCTATTTTTCCTCGAAAAGCCAGCAGACGCCGGAAGCTGTGTTCTTGCGGGGATGCATGCTGATTTTCTTGTTCAATTTCTTTGTCAATAGAATATTGGATTATTTTCCGATGACCTTTATCTATCTGATAGTGGTAATCGGTCTCTCCCGCGGTGCGGCGTCGGTGTCGACGTCGACTAAACACGTTCAATCATGAAAGTATGGATCGTTAATCCCTATGGCAGCCTGCCGGGCGAAGCGTGGCGGGAATACCGCAGCTCGATGCTCGCAGAGGCTTTCGCCCGTGCTGGTCACGAGGTGACCTGGTGGCTCTCGAATTTTGAGCACCGCTCCAAGAAATTCCGCAGTGAGGGATATAGCGAGCAGCGCCTCGACACGGGTGTCAACGTACGGATCGTGCCCACCACACCGTACAGCAGTCACGTCTCGGTGGCGCGCATCCGCAGCGAACGCACCTTTGCACGAAATCTCGCGCAACGCGTGCAAGCCAATCCCCAGGACAAGGCCGATATGATCGTCTTGGCCGAACCCTCGATCTTCTACGGCAAATATATTGTCGAGACGGCGCGCAGCATCGGGGCCAAGTTGGTCGCCGACATCATCGACATCTGGCCAGAGGTCTTTGCCATGATCTTGCCGAAGCCGCTCAGAGCGTTCGACCGCGTGCTGCTGGCGCCGTTRTACCTCAGGCGGGCGGCCATTCTTCGCGCATGCGACGGAATCGTGGGCGTGTCGGAGGACTACCGCGACATCGGCGTGCGCTCGGCGCCCGCGGTGCCGTCCGCGGTGTCGTACTGGGGCGTGGATGTCGCCGCCATGCGGGCGGCAATGGCGAACGAGAACGGCGGCGTGCTCCGCAAGCTAGGGCTGGACGACAAGAAGCCCGRCGAAGTCTGGGTGATCTATGCAGGCACCCTCGGCGCCGGCTATGACATGGAGTCGATTCTCAGGGCTGCGCGCTCGGACCGGCTGCGCGGCAAACCGGTGAAATTCCTGTTCGCCGGCGACGGGCCGCAACGCCCCTTGCTCGAATCCGCCTGCGCCGAGCCCGATGGCAATGTGGTCTACCTGGGGCGACTGGACCCGGACGATCTCAACCTGATGTACAAGTACTGCGATATCGGGCTGAGCACGTACCTCGCGCATTCGACGGTGTCGATGCCTATCAAGTTCTATGACTATCTGGCGGCCGGCGTTGCCACCGTTAATTCACTGGAGCGTGAAATCCAGCGTCTGATCGCCAGCCATCAGCTCGGGCGGCAGTACGTGCCGGGCGACGCGGATTCGCTCGCCGCCGCGATCGAGGCGCTTGCCGGTGATCGCGCGCTGCTCGAAACCTGCAAGGCGAATTCCGCTTCGCTTGCGCCGCGCTTCGACCAGTACTTGCAGCACGACGCGTTCGTGCGCTTTGCCGAAACGCTGCGCTGAGGACAGGCTATGTTCCGTAGACTCTACCTGTCTCCCGCCGGCTACGCGATCTCGGTCGTGCTGAACCTGCTGGGCATGCTGTTGCGCCCGTTCATGGTCTATGGCTATTTTTCACGTCGGGAAGGGCGGTTCCTGCGTTTCACCCGTGTGAGTTCCAGCGCCAAGATCCTGAACGAGCGCGATCTGGTCATTGGGGATCATTGCTGGATTGGCCCCCATTGCCTGATCGATGCCAGCGGCGGCGTGGAGATTGGCGAGGGGGTACAGATCAGCTCGCTGAACGCCGTGCTGTCCCATAGCAGCCACGTCTCGATACGCCTGCTGGGAAGGCATTTCATCTCGACACCGACGCCTCAGCGTACTGGATTCATCCAGGCGCCGGTCGTGATCGGAGACTTTACTTTTGTAGGGAGCGGCGCGATCATTCTGCCGGGCACGCGAATCGGCAAGGGCTGTGTGATCGGCGCCGGCAGCGTTGTCCGTGGGGAGATCCCGGATCATTCCGTCGTCGTGGGCAATCCGGGGCGGATCGTTGGCACGACCGAGAAATACGATCTCGAGTTTGTTCAGAGCAGCGGCCTCGATAACACCTTTTTTGACCCCGACCGGCTCGCGGAACTGCGCCGGGTAGCGCAGTCTGGCGCCACACAATAGATCGTCGGCATTGGACAGGCGCCGGCACCTGAGGTGCCAGGCGCATCTTGCGACGCGGACTTGCTTGCCGCCCCCCTAATTGATGCATCTAAGCCAAAGGATGGCTTCACCATGAATAGTAGTTTTCTTCCCTTTGCACAGCCGGAAATCGGCGAAGAAGAGATCGCCGAAGTCGTGGCGACGCTGCGTTCGGGCTGGGTTACCACCGGCCCGAAGACCAAGCAGTTCGAAGCGGACTTCGCCGCTTTCCTGGGCGGTGGTGTAGAAGCCATCGCCGTGAATTCCGCCACCGCAGGCCTGCACCTCGCGCTGGAAGCGGTGGGCGTCGGCCCCGGCGATGAGGTGATTACCACCACCCACACATTCACGGCCACGGCAGAGGTGATCCGCTACCTGGGCGCGGATCCGGTATTTGTCGACGTTAGCGCGCAAACGCTCTGCATTGATGTGGATGCCATCGAAAAGGCCATCACGCCGCGCACGCGCGCGATCATGCCTGTGCATTTCGGCGGCCGCGCTGCGGATATGGGGCGCATTATCGCCATTGCCAAGAAGCACGGCCTGCGTGTCGTCGAGGACGCCGCGCACGCTCTGCCCGCCACTAGCGACGGCCAGTTGGTAGGAACCCTGGACACCGATGCCACCGTGTTCAGCTTCTACGCCAACAAGACGATCACGACCGGCGAAGGCGGGATGGTGGTGACGCGCGACCCGGAGATTGCCAAGCGCGCCAAGATCATGCGGCTGCACGGTATCAGCCGGGATGCTTTCGACCGTTTCGTGTCCACTGCGCCAAGCTGGTACTACGAAATCGTCGCGCCGGGGTTCAAGTACAACATGACGGACGTCGCTTCCGCCATCGGTATCCATCAGTTGAAGAAGGCAAACGCTTTMCATCAGCGCCGCGCCGCCATCGCCGCCCGCTACGACGAGGCGCTGGCAGATCTGCCGCTGGTTTTGCCGCCGCACGCACAAACGGGTGATATTCATTCCTGGCATTTGTACGTGATTCAGTTGGCCGAAGGTGCGCCTTGCAGCCGGGACGCTCTGATTGACCATCTGTTCAAGCAGGGCATTGGCTGTAGCGTCCACTACATTCCGCTTCATCTTCAGCCGTACTGGCGCGACCAGTATCACCTGACGCCGGAAATGTTCCCCGTCAGCCAGCGCGTCTACGAGCGCACGCTCACTTTGCCGCTATACACGCGTATGCGTGACGAAGATGTGGAGCGGGTGATCAAGTCGGTCCGGGACGCGTTCAACTGATGCTTATCAAAAGGCTCTTTGACCTCGTCGCCAGCGCGGCGGGGTTGCTTCTGCTGGCGCCGGTATTCGCCGTGATCGCCATCGTCATCAAGCGCGAATCGGCGGGCCCGGTTTTCTTCCGGCAGGAGCGAGTGGGCTTGCACGGCCGCACGTTCCGCATTCATAAGTTCCGGACCATGGTGACCTCGGGAGAGGGCAGGGGACCCCTGATCACCGTGGGTGCGGACCGGCGTATCACGAGAAGTGGTGCCTTCCTGCGCAAGTACAAACTGGACGAACTGGCACAACTKATCGACGTGTTTATCGGCAGCATGAGCCTGGTGGGACCGCGGCCCGAAGTGCCCAAGTACGTGGCGCTCTATCCCGCGGGTATTCGCGAGACTGTCTTGAGCGTGAGACCGGGGATTACCGATCTCGCTTCGATTGAATACAGGGACGAGAACACGCTGCTGGGCAAGAGCGCGGACCCGGAGCGGACCTACGTCGAAGAAGTAATGCCCGCGAAACTGCGGTACTGCGTCGAGTATGTCCAGAAGCGATCGCTCTGGCTGGATTTGCGCATCATCTACAGGAC
>NZ_JBFTSF010000232.1:0-10487 GCF_056399905.1 Cupriavidus sp. 01L46 | reverse complement strand
GGCATATACCGGTCGCAGTTCGAAACGGGTTCGAGTAATGGCGGTATAACCGCTTATCCGGGCGGCGACCGCTGGAATTGGGAGAGCCGCATATTCGGTGGGGCCTACKATCAGGCAGATATGGCGCTACGTCCGAAATACGGAGCGCTGAACTACCGAGCCGAACCTGTAGGAGGCTCCCCGCGTTTCGGTTCGTGCCATCTTCGATTGCGTCCTCACGTGCTTTCCCGAACGACATTTTGTTACCCTGACAGTGTCCAAAACCCAATGGATTTTGGTGTTAGCGATCGCATGTCACTGATCGAGTTGGCAAAGGCGAACGTCTCAAATCTGGATGATGTACTCGACAACTATATCGAAGCGCATGTGCACGGGAAACTACAGGTCAACGCGGATGTCGAGGCGATTGTACTGGACCCCTGCTATCGTGATACCGCCGTCGAACGAGCGGCTCTCACGCTCGGATGCATACTTGAGTGGCACGACGGATTCCGATTGTCTCTCGACCACCTTGGCAGCTGCGCACAATTTCGCAGTCCAACTGTCGCCGAAGCGATTTCGAGGATCAGCGCCAATGGCGTTGTCACTCCCCTGGAGATAGGTACCGCCCGGGATGTCGTGCTTGACTATCAAATGGCCAAGTGGGTCTGGCACTGCGTTGCCCGATTTGGCCGGACTGCGAGCGCAAGTGACTGCTGATGGGAATATTCAAACGTTGGTGTTTTTCATGACGTCTGCGTGTTGGTTTCCCCATCCCAACTCCGTGTAGCTCCCTATTTCAGACATTCGTGCGGGCAGTCGCGACTGGCTTGTTTTGGCCGGGAAGGGACCTCGGCAATCAGCCAGCCAGCCAGCCGCCGCTTCTGCTCCATTGCGGACCGTCACGCCTTCCGAAAGCGGTCACTCACGAGTGCATTTCGACTATGAACATGCGCGCTTGCTGGGCTTCCCGACGTTCGGCCTTGATCGGCGCATACCTCTCGGAATTGTAGAAGGCTACCGCTTGGGCGAGAGTCGGAAACTCGAACACGCCGGCCATCGGCAGCGGCACCTCATCCCCTTCTAGAATCTGCGCAACAGGACCGAAATGTAGAATCCGCCCGCCCGCCTCTTTTAGCGCCGCCTGAAAGCGCGGAGCGAGCGCGGCCTGCTTGGCTGAGTCGATGACGCGTAGATTGACGTGTACGTATGCCGGCATTGTGCCTCCTCTCAATAATGCATATACACTATTATGCTACGATGGGGGTTGTCAAGGAGGTAGACGTGAACGGTTTTGATCCAGAATCTTTGAAGGGCGTCGAAGCAGAGTGTCCGGGCTTCCAGGCTCGTGCAACGGCGCGTGCACTCACGCGATATTACAATGCCTGCTTCAAGCCGCTCGGGCTGACGGCCGAGCAATTCAGCCTCTTGGTTGGGATCGGTGCGGCCGAGGGGGCGACGCTCGTCGAGCTTGCGGATAGGGCCGGGGTCGATCCGACTACCCTCAGCCGAAATGTTCAGAATCTGGAGAGCCGAGATTTGGTTCGCGCTGAAGGCGGACGTGGCCGCGCTGGAAAGCGGCTAGCTCTGACGACATCCGGGCGTYGACTCGTGGTCGATGCGTTCCCGGTGTGGAATTGGGCCAAAGCGGAACTCGCCCGTCGCATGGGCGACGAAGAACTTTGTTCCGCAAGGCAGGCGATGGCGGAGCTGGCCGAGGCCGCAGAATCCTCATGACCTCGGCCCGCCRCTACCCAGTCGTCCCCTCCCGACCCATTGCAGCCGGTCAGGTTGCTCCGAAGCAGACACTCCGCAGCGTTGCTCGTGCTGGTAGGCATTGGCGTCTTTAGCATCACGCAATTATGAACAAAGGCCACCCTGTACCAGGGTGGCCTTTGTCAACAATCTGAATGGCCAGCTTGTGCTGGCCATTTTCCTTACATCTCACTCTGTTACTTCACGCTGGTCAGTTCCTGCGTGTAAGTCCTCAGGTAAGTCGGATCCGAGAAGCTGGTCGGATAGCCATAGGTATCTTGCCACTTCACAATACGACCCAACTCCGTCGACCACCATGTCTTGATGGTTTCGTTATAGGTCGTGAAGCCAGCCGGATCGTTCGAGTTGGCGTACGAGATCACATAGCTGATACGCAGTGCATTGAACGTACCGGCAGCCGTCGTAACTGACTCGATACCTTCGACATTGCCCACCACGCTGGCGTTTTCATGATAACCGGATACGCCGCCCACCAGGCAAGCGTATTGCCACGTGCTGTTCCACGTCTTGCCCACATACAGCGGGAAATCGTACAGGCCACGCTTGGGCGTATACGTGCAGACGTTGTTGGTCGCCGGGTAGGTCTGGGTCAGACGATTGCGGTCGCCATCTTGCGTGTAGTTGCGGAAAGCCGAGTTGTCGGCCAGATTCACGGCATTGATGGTGAACACGCCGTTGTTGACGGCCGAAGTCGTGTAGGCAATGTTTCTGACGTTGCTGGTGCCACCGATCGTTACCGAGGTTTCCTTGAACGTCGTTACCTCGCCGACCGTTGGCGCAATTGCCGAATAACGCGTCGATGCGGCAACCGCCAGCTTCAGCGTAAATACCTTGTTGGGATTGCTGGCGAGTGCCGCCGTCAGAACGATGCTGTCACCGTCCGGGCTGATCAGGTTGCCGGACCATACCGTGTCCGTCAGCGTCTGGTTGGTAACCGTCGTCTTGGTGCTGGTAATCACGGCTTGCCACTTGACCGGCTCGGTCGCCTGCAGCTTAATGAAGTCGCCCGACTTGATGTTGATGGACGCGGTCTGGCCTGCACCGACGCTCGTCGCTTGTGGAGCGCTGCCCGTAGCATTGATGCTCAGCGAGCTGCCACCACCGTCGTCACCACCGCCGCCGCAGGCGGCAAGAGACCCTGCCAGCAGGAGGCTGGCAAAAAACTTACTCATCGTTTTCATTATTGCCCTTCAATCTTATTGTTAATTTCTAGTGCGATGGATTTCTGACTCGAAATCTAAAGCATTGCAATTCTAGCTTTTTATGCAATAAGTCCGGGCAAATCGATAACCCAACTATTGTGGGGTTTTCTGGGGAGATGCAAATGGCCACCTCGATTCCCGCGGCCCACCCCAGACGTTCGCCCGCCTCGCACATCGAGACACAGTCACGCCTTGCGGCTAGCTGGAACGCAATCATTTGTCTTTGAGCGCGAGTGCCTGCTTTTGGGCCGACTCCGGTCGACAGAGGGGAGGGGTGCCAGTTGGCTCTTCCCGACCCGCCGCGACCCTTCGACTTCGCCCGAAGCGGCCACTCAAGCGCTCAGGGAACTCGCACCGAAGGTCAATCAACCGCGCGCCATTCCATTTTTTGGACTTTGACGCCGGGATGACTGGCCAAGGCCTCCCATTCCGGCAAGAAGACGAAACCCTGTCGACGATAGAGATTCGCGGCGCGAACGTTGTCCGGTGAAACGCTCAAGACGACCCTCCGGTGCCCCCTCTCAATCGCGCGGGTCTTGATTGCGTCAACCAAGCGTTCCGCGATTCCTTTTCCGCGGCACATAGGATGGACCCACATCGCAATCAGGTTGTATTCCTGCGTCGGGCCGACAGCGTCGCCAATAAGACCGACCGCTTGTTCTTGCTGCATGGCCAGCAGGAATTCTGGCCGCGTCTCGTGTGATGCGCGTTCGCGCCATTGCTGTTCGTTATATGCGGCTGCAGTAGCGTGACTCAGGCCGAACGCGGTTGGACTGTCCTGCAAGGAGGCGAGACGAATAGTCTTAAGGACTTCCCAGTCTTCTTCTGCAGTTGCACGGACCGTCACAGCGCTCAAATCCATAGTCATATCGGGTTCCTTGGTAGTTACATGGTGGTCTGGTTGGCGGTTTAGTGCGCCGAGGATAGCGCCGGTCGCCGAGACTTCCATTGCGCTATTTCAGATCCGAGGGGGAACGATGCGCTGGTCGTCCGGAGCCGAGGTTATGGTGACTTTGCGCAACATCACGCCATCAACGCATCTGCCACCAGATATTCTCCCTCCCACCCCTGCGCCAGCTGCCGGCAGCGCCCCAGCGCCACCGCCTGACGCTCGAAATCCACCACCATCACCGCATCGGCCCAATGCGGACGCGGTGGCTGCTCCATGCTGCGGCCGTCGCTGAGCACCCACAGCCAGCGCTGTTGCGCCGGGCGCCGGCGCGCGGCGTGGGCCAGCAGCTGGCCGGCGCGCTCCATGCCGAGTGCGAGCGGCGTGCTGCCGCCGCCGGCGATCGGGCGGATCCAGGCTTCGCTCCATGGGCGGGCGCGTGCCGGCTGCAGGCGGACTTCGGCGCGGCCGGCGGCGAAGCACACCAGCGCCACCTCGGCGCGCGCCTGGTAGGCGCGTTGCAGCAGGCGCAGCAGCACGCCCTTGGCCAGCGCGAGCTGGCTGCCGTGCAGCATCGAGGCCGAGCAATCGAGCACGAAGCAGTGCAGCACGCCGGCGTGGGCTTGCTGTGCGCGCCAGCGCAGATGGCTGGGCGCAAACGGCTGGCTGCCCTTAGCGGCCAGCGTGCGTGTCCAGTGGATGCGCGAGCTGCCCGGGCGGCCGTGCGGCGCGGCGAGCAGTGGGGCGAAACGAGGAGTAAAACGAGGGGCTTGCCACCGGTTGCCGCCTTGCCCGGGTTCGGCGGCGGCCTGCCGGTGGCTCAGGCTTTTTTTGCGGGCAGCGGCCTCACGCCCTTGACCGGGGCGATGCCGGCCGCGGCACTTGCCGGCGGGGGCGGGAGCGCGCCCCATGGGTTGTTGGCGGCTGCGCCGCCCGCATTGCGGCCATCGCCATCGCCGCTGCCATTCGCACTGCCAGCGCCATTGGCCTGCTCACCAGCCTGCCCGCCCGCGTTGGGCGGTTCCTGGCGCCGGTGGTGCAATACCAGCTCCGCTACGGTGTCCACATGCGCGGGCACCACCGCCGCGTCGCACTGCAAGGCAGCCAGCGCGCGCGCCGCGCGCAGCATCACCAGATCTGCGCGCACGCCATCGACGGCGGCGGCCAAGCACAGGTGGCTGACACGCTCGTGCACGGCATCGCTGAACGAAAGCGCGGACAGTGCGCCGCGCGCGAGCCGCACCTTTCGCGTCAGCGCATCCTGCTCGGTGGCGAAGCGCGTGCGCAGGGCCACCGGGTCGTTGTCGAACGCGAGCCGGGCCTTGACGATCGCCTGGCGCTGCGCGGCGTCCGTGCAGTTCTCCAGCGCCAGCGACAGGCCGAAGCGGTCCAGCAGCTGCGGGCGCAACTCGCCTTCTTCCGGGTTCATGGTGCCCACCAGCACAAAGCGCGCCTCGTGCTGGTGCGACACGCCGTCGCGCTCCACCACGTTGACGCCGCTGGCGGCCACGTCCAGCAACTGGTCGACGAGGTGATCCGGCAGCAGGTTGACTTCGTCGACATAGAGCACGCCCTGGTGCGCGCGCGCCAGCAGGCCGGGGGCAAAGCGGACCTCGCTCTGCTTCAGTACGTGGCCGAGGTCGAGCGTGCCGATCAGTTGTTCCTCGCTGGCGCCCAGCGGCAGCGTGACGAACTGGCCTTCGGGCAGCAATTCCGCAAGGGCTCGCGCCGCGGTCGACTTGGCCGTGCCGCGCGGGCCGCTGACCAGCACGCCGCCGATGCCGGGGTCCACCGCGGCGAGCAGCAGCGCTTGCTGCAGGCGCTGCTGGCCGACCAGGGCGCTGAAGGGAAATGGCATGCGGGCGAGCCAGGCGGTTGCATTCATGAGGGGATTCCTTCAAGCGCCTGCTCGCTGTCGAGCAGGTGTTGTTCCAGTTGGGCGCGACGCTCGCCCGGCTCCTGCCACAGGCCGCGCTGCGCCGCTTCGAGCAGGCGCTCGCAGATGGCGTGCAGCGCGCGCGGATTGTGCTGGCGCAGGAAGGCGCGGGTGCCGGCGTCGTTCACATAGGCATCGGTCACCAGCGCGTACTGGTGATCGGCCACCACGCGGGTGGTGGCATCGAAGCCGAACAAATAGTCCACGGTGGCGGCCATCTCGAACGCACCTTTGTAGCCGTGCCGCTTGACGCCGTCGATCCATTTGGGATTGACCACGCGCGCACGGATCACGCGGCTGATTTCTTCCTGCAGCGTGCAGATGCGCGGCGCCGCCGGGTTGCTGTGGTCGCCATGGTAGATCGCCGGCTGCGCGCCGCCGAACTCGCGCGCGGCCGCCACCATGCCGCMCTGGAACTGGTAGTAGTCGTTGGCGTCGAGCAGATCGTGCTCGCGGTTGTCCTGGTTCTGCACGACCGCGTCCAGGCTGGACAGGCGCTCGGCAAAGCTGGCGCGCGCCTCGACGCCATCCGTGCCTTGCCCATAGGCGTAGCCGCCGGCATGCAGGTAGGCCCGCGCCAGATCGCTGTCGCCCTGCC
Organism: Cupriavidus sp. 01L46; assembly: GCF_056399905.1. NCBI lineage: Bacteria > Pseudomonadati > Pseudomonadota > Betaproteobacteria > Burkholderiales > Burkholderiaceae > Cupriavidus > Cupriavidus sp. 01L46. The sequence goes on along the minus strand of NZ_JBFTSF010000232.1, from coordinate 4,107 downwards.
AGTTGCGGCTATCGATCAGGTCCTGCAGGCCGGTGCCGTAACCGCCCGGGCGGGCGCCGAACACGCGCCAGCCGGCGCGGCGGCGCGCCTCGAGAGCGGGCACGCCCTCGGCTTCCAGCCGCGCGCGCTCGCTCTCGATGCGGGCGCGCACGGGATTGACCTCGGTGGGTTCGTCAAGCTCCGCCACCGCCTGCACGGCAGCGTCGAACAGGCGCATGACGTTGGCGAAGGCATCGCGGAAGAACCCCGACACGCGCAGCGTGACGTCGACGCGCGGACGGTCGAAGATCGCCATCGGCAAGATCTCGAAGTCGGTCACGCGGAAGCTGCCGGCTGCCCACTTGGGCCGCACGCMCAGCAGCGCGAAGGCCTGTGCGATATCGTCGCCGCCGCTGCGCATGGTGGCGGTGCCCCAGACGGACAGGCCAATGGATTGCGGATACTCGCCGTGCTCCTGCAGGTGGCGCTCGATCAGCTGATTGGCAGACTTCAGGCCCAGCGTCCATGCCGTGCGCGTTGGCACCGCGCGCGTATCGACCGAGTAGAAATTGCGCCCCGTGGGAAGGACATCCGGCCGGCCGCGCGAGGGCGCGCCGCTGGGGCCCGGCGGCACGAACTGCCCGGCCAGCCCACGCGATAGCTGCCGCATTTCCTGCGGGCCGCAGGCATCCAGGCGCGGCATCACGTCCTGCCGCAGACGCGCGAGCACGGCGCGGGCCCGCGGCAAGGCAACGTCGCCAGCCACGTCGCCGAGCAACGCCATGGCCAGCATCTCAAGGCGTTCGCGCGTATCGCCATGATGGCGCCACGGCCCGGCATCCAGCGTGGCCAGCTGCGCCGGACGCGGCCCTTGCCAGGGCGCGGACCAGTCGGCATCGAGCGGGTCAAAGCCATCGCCCAATGCCAGGTCGGCGGCCAGCGCAGCCAGCAAGCTGGCTTGCGCGCCCTTGCCGTCGCCCACCGGAAAGCGCCCGAGCGCGAGCAGCGTATCGCGCCGCTGGCGGCCCTGCGGCGACACGCCGAAAACGTGCAGGCCATCGCGGATCTGAGACTCTTTCAGCTCGCACAGGTAAGCGTCGGTGCGGTTGAGCAGCGCGTCTTCTCCATCGGTATCCGCCGGTGCATCCAGCCCCAGTTCGCGATGCAGCTGCTGGTCCACGATCAGCTTCAGAATCTCCTTGCGCAGCATCCGCGCGCGGCGCGGGTCCACCGCCAGCGCCTCGTAGTATTCGTCGACCTGCCGCTCCAGGTCCTGCAGCGGGCCATAACTCTCGGCGCGCGTGAGCGGCGGCATCAGGTGATCGATGATGACAGCCTGCGCGCGCCGCTTGGCCTGCGCGCCCTCGCCCGGGTCATTGACGATAAAGGGATAGAGATGCGGCAGCGGCCCGAGGATGGCATCGGGCCAGCAGGTATCGGCCAGCGCCACGCTCTTGCCGGGCAGCCATTCCAGGTTGCCGTGCTTGCCCACGTGGACGATGGCGTCGGCGCCGAAGCTGTGGCGCAGCCAGAAGTAGAACGCCAGGTAGCCATGCGGCGGCACCAGATCGGCATCGTGGTAGCTGGCGTAGCTCTCGCTGCCCTCCTCGCCCGGCAGCGCGTACGCCCGGGCCGGCTGCAGCCCGACGAACAGATGCCCGCTGCGCACGCCGGCGATCATGAAGCGGCCCTGCCGCACCATCGGGTCCTGGTCCGGGCTGCCCCAGCGCTCGGCAAGGGCGCGCTGGTTGTCCGCCGGCAGGCCGCTCAGGTGAGCCAGGTAGTCGGCCATCGACAGGCTCTGGAACGCTGGCCGCAGGTCGCGGTGCGTCAGGTCGTTGGTGATGCCCTGCGTGAGCCCGCGCATCAGGTCGTCGCCATCGGCGGGCAGGCCTTCGCAGTGGTAGCCCTGCTCGCGCAGCATGCCGAGAATGCCCACTACGGAGGCCGGCGTATCCAGCCCCACGCCGTTGCCGATGCGCCCTTCGTTGGCCGGATAATTGGCCAGCACCAGCGCCACGCGCTTGTCGGCATTGTCCAGCTGCCGCAGGCGGCACCAGCGGCGGCTCAGTTCGGCCACGAAGGCGATGCGCTCCGCGTCGGGCTGGTAGCGCACCACGTCGACCTCGGTATGGGGGCAGCGATAGGCCAGCCCCTTGAAGCTGACGGCGCGCGTAATGATGCGCCCGTCCACCTCGGGCATGGCGATATGCATGGCCACGTCGCGCGGGCCCAGGCCCTGGCTGTCCTGCAGCCAGTCCTCGCGGTTGCCGCCGCTCAGGATCACCTGCAGCACCGGCGCGTCACCGGCGAGCTCCAGGGTTTCAGGCGCGTCCAGCGACGAGACGGCAAACGCCGTGGTGTTCAGCACCAGCGCCGCGCCGTGCCCGGCGCACAGATGCCGCAGCACCTCGCGGCACAGCGTGTCCTTGAGTGAGTTGACCGCCAGCGGCAGCGGGTTCATGCCCTCTGCGCGCAAGGCGGCGATGAGGGCATCGAACACAGCGGTGTTGCCAGCCTGCAGGTGGGCGCGGTAGAACACCAGCGCCACGACCGGCGCATCGGCATGGCCATCCTGCGCCCACTCCCGCAGCCAGTCCGCCGCGGTAGCCACGCCGTGTGCCGGGTGATAGATCGCCGCCTGCGGCAGCACGCGCGGCTGCAGCGCGGGCTCGCCCCAGCCGAAAGCGTGATGCGCCAGGCAGCGGAAAAACTGCTCGGCGTTGTCCGCCCCACCCTCGCGCAGGTAACGCCACAGGTTGCTGGCCAGCGCTTGCGGCGCGTTGCCGCGCCCGAGCAGGTTGGCGTCCTCGGCCAGGTCGCCGGAGAACATCACCAGCAGCTGGTTGCGCGAGCGCGCCAGTTCGGTCAACCGCTCCAGGCCGTAGGGCCAGTCGCTGTCGCCGCCAAGATGGTCGACCACCACCACGCGCGCGTGCTGCAGCACGTCGTCCACATACATGTCGAGCGAAGCCGGCTGGCGCAGGTACATCTGGTTGGCCAGCCGCACCGTGGGAAAATCCTTCCCCAGGCGCGGGAAGGCCCCGGCCAGCAGCGACAGCGTGGTATCCGCCGCGCTGAGCACCACGATTTGTGCCGGGCTTTGTTCAATGCGCACCACGCCGGCGTTATCGTCGACGAAGCCGCCCGGACGGGTGGAAAGCAAGTGCATCGGGTGCCTGGGCTGGTGTGGGCGTTATTCCTTATGCGTTATGCCTTATGCGCTATGCCTTACGGCGTGCGCACGGCAGCGGCGCTCAGCGCGGCCTCCAGGGCAGCCTGCAGCGTGGGCTGGTCAAGCTCCTGGCCGATCAGGACGATACGCGTGGATTGCGCCTCGCCCGACAGCCAGCGGCGGTCGAAGTAGCTGTCAAAGCGCCGTCCCACGCCATGCAGCACCAGCCGCATGGGCTTGGCGGGCAGCTTGGCAAAGCCCTTGATGCGGTAGATGGTGTGGCTCTCCACCAGCTGGCGCAGGCCATCGATCAACGCGTCGCGGTCCACCTCGCCCAGCGTCACGACGACGGAATCGAACGCATCGTGATGGTGGTCTGCGTGATCGGGATCGTCCGCCGAGCCGTGGTGATCCGGGCGCAGGTGAATGGTGTCTTCCGATGCGCGGTTCAGGCCCAGCAGCAACGCGATATCCAGCTTGCCGCCCTGCGCGCCGACGATCTTCACTTCGGCGGGGATCTCCGGGCGGATCAGCGCTTCCACGTCGGCGCGCTGCGCGTCGTCGATCAGGTCGGTCTTGTTGAGGATGACGAGGTCGGCCGCGCCGAGCTGGTCTTCGAACAGCTCGTGCAGCGGGGACTCGTGATCGAGGTTGGGATCGGCCTTGCGCTGCGCGTCCACGGCGTCCGGGTCGGCGGCGAACTGGCCGGCCGCGGCTGCCGCGCCGTCCACCACGGTAACGACCGCGTCCACGGTGAAGGCATTCTTGATGCTGGGCCAGTTGAAAGCCTGCACCAGCGGCTTGGGCAGCGCCAGGCCGGAGGTCTCGATCAGCACGTGGTCAATATCGGCGCGGCGCTCCAGCAATTGCTCCATCACCGGGAAGAATTCCTCCTGCACCGTGCAGCACAGGCAGCCGTTGGCCAGCTCATAGAGCTGGCCATTGCTCTGGCC
>NZ_JBFTSF010000231.1:0-10593 GCF_056399905.1 Cupriavidus sp. 01L46 | reverse complement strand
GTCGAGGCGCTGATACAGATGACAGGCGGCTTGTTGAAGCACTCCTTGTAAGTGCTTGAGTTAGCAAATTGCTTGAACAGTTTTCCATGCAGGTCGCCAAAATTGTCTGGTGTGCTGAAATCCTGTCGATTGACGTTGTGCTCTGGAAGTAAGACACTGAAATCGTAATCGCGCACGTAGGAGGAGAAATTGTTCCCCGCGATGCCGTCAATGCGTTTGTTCGTTTTCTTGTCGAGAATGCTGGTTTTCAGTATCTCGATCAACGGAAATACAYCATTGCTGCTCGTGGTGTCAATAGTCATCTCAACGGAGATGATCTCGAGTTCGACAGAGTAGCGATCTCCCGTCGGATTGTCCCAATTCGCCAGGGCGTTGAAGCGATTGTCAATCATCCTCAGCGTGTTGCGTAGGTTCTGCTGCCGACTCTTTCCCCGGGCCAGGTTGGCAAAGTTGGTGGTTATGCGCGTGCTGTCCGATGGGCGATAGTTTTCATCGAAACAAATGCTCTTAAGTTTAAAGGTAAGTTCGTTGTTCATTGCGATCTAGTGACCTAATTTCTGAGAAATAAACGATTCTTGTTTCAGGCCACAACCACTTCCTCGGCCAGAGAGGGCCTGGCCTGGCGCGCCAATGCGACCAACGGCAATGCTCGTTGAACAGCGAGTCTGGCCCGCTCGATCACGGCCTCGTCCTGCAGACAGTAGTCCACGAAATCCTTATCGGTMGCGTAGATCCCCAACGGCAACGTGCGTGCCTGGAAGAAGCTGAACAGCGGCCGCAGTTGGTGGTCGATCACCAAGGCGTGGCGCTCGCTGCCGCCGGTGGCAGCCAACAGGACGGGCTTGTCGATCAGGGCGTCCTGATGAATGAAGTCGAAGAAGTGCTTGAACAGTCCCGTGTAGGAGCCGCGGAAAACCGGGGTTACCACAACCAGCACGTCAGCGTGCTCGACCGCTGCAAGTTCCTGCTCCACCATGTCGGATAGTTGGGACCTCCAGACCGCGCCAGCAAGCAGAGGTGCAATCTCTCCCATTTCAATCAGGCGCTGTTGGCATGGGACTTCGCCGGCGATCAGGTCCAGCAGGTGCTCTGCCAGGAATGCGGACTTGGAGGGGCGTTGCAGTCCACCGGAAACCGCTACTACACGGAGTGGATGTGTCATTTTTGCTTTCATTCGGCGCTCAAGGATCACGCAAACCACCTGCAACAGTTGCAGATGCTTGGCCCATGCGCCAATGGGGAGGATGCTACCGGCGGCGATCCATGATGTAAAATGGTTTTATTTCATAAATCCATGAATATGAGTCATACAAATGCTTGAGCGTATTCACCTCAGCATCGTTCAGCAGGTCGAGAAACAAGGGTCGTTGACGGCCGCCGCTGGCGTGCTGAATCTGACCCAATCGGCTCTAAGCCACAGCATGAAAAAGCTGGAGCAGCAACTGGGCACCGACGTCTGGCTACGCGAAGGGCGAAGTCTGCGACTGACACAGGCCGGTCAGTACCTGCTGGCGGTGGCGAACCGAGTGCTGCCGCAACTGGACCTGGCCGAAGAGCGCCTGGGCCAATTTGCGCAGGGCGAACGCGGAGCGCTGCGGATCGGTATGGAATGCCACCCTTGCTACCAGTGGCTGCTCAAAGTGGTTTCTCCCTATCTGGCTGCATGGCCCGATGTGGAGGTGGACGTCAAGCAGAAATTCCAGTTTGGAGGGATCGGCGCGCTCTTCGGCTACGAGATCGACCTGCTGGTTACGCCTGACCCACTGTTCAAGCCGGGGCTGAAGTTCGAACCAGTGTTCGACTACGAGCAGGTGCTTGTCGTGCCCAGAGGCCATGCGCTGGCTTCTGCGACCTATGTGAAGCCCCAGCAACTGACCCAGGAGGTGCTCATCAGCTACCCCGTGGACATCGAGCGCCTGGACATCTACAACCAGTTCCTGTTGCCAGCCGGTGTCACACCCAGGCGCCATAAAGCCATCGAAACCACCGACATCATGCTGCAAATGGTGGCCAGCGGGCGCGGTGTGGCCGCGCTACCGCGATGGCTGGTCGAGGAATACGCGGCCAAAATGGACGTGGTGCCCGTGCGGCTGGGCGCACGCGGAATCGCCAAGCAGATCTTCCTGGGGGCACGCGAGGCAGATACTGGCATCGACTACGTAAGGGCCTTCATCGAGCTGGCACGCCAGCCTGCCCCCACCATCACCGTTGCACAAGGAGCCAACTGATGAGCATCACCGTCGAACGCGAACCGCTTCCATTGCCCGGTGGCCACAACAAGGTGTTACTGCACTCCTGTTGCGCACCCTGCTCGGGTGAAGTCATGGAGGCCATGCTCGCTTCGGGTATCGACTACACGATTTTCTTCTACAACCCCAACATTCACCCACTCAAGGAATACGAGCTGCGCAAGAACGAGAACATCCGCTTTGCAGAGCAGTTCGGCGTGCCCTTCATCGATGCGGATTACGATCGGGACAACTGGTTCGAACGGGCCCGGGGCATGGAGCACGAGCCCGAGCGCGGTGTGCGCTGCACCATGTGCTTCGACATGCGCTTTGAGCGCACTGCGCTGTACGCACACGAGCACGGCTTTCCGGTGATTACCAGCTCGTTGGGCATCTCGCGCTGGAAGAACATGCAGCAGATCAATGACTGCGGCGTGCGTGCCGCAGCGAAGTACCCTGGCCTGACTTACTGGGAATACAACTGGCGCAAAGGCGGTGGCTCCGCGCGCATGATCGAGATCAGCAAACGCGAGAACTTCTACCAGCAGGAGTATTGCGGATGCGTCTACTCGCTGCGCGACACGAACCGGCACAGGGTGGAAAGTGGTCGCGAGCGCATCCAACTGGGCGTGATGTTCTACGGCGACGAGGCACCAGCAAAAGACTGATGTGCCTTGTAGCGGAGTGCACCCTCGGGGGCATTCAGAATTGTTCAATGGCTTCTAGCGTGCTCAATCAGACCTGGCGCGTCGGAGTTTCCCCAAGATTCGCCAAGTATGGCAAGACCCTTGATGCATCCCGAAGAACCCAGGCTCGCTGGCAACATCATCACCGATGCCTATTCGCTAGAAGTAAGCGCAAAAGACATTCCTGCATTGACTGCAGCAGCGCCGCGAATCTTGCCCGCATCAACAATTTCCATTCCCTACCTTCCACGTGAGGACGACGATGCGCGACTGGCCGCAGCGCAGGCCGCGCGCAGGCTCGGCTTTGAGCCCATGCCGCACTTGTCTGCACGTCGTATCGCCTCGCTTGCTGCGCTTGATTCGCTCGTCAAGCGAGCGGTCGCTGAGGCTGGCGTCGAGCACTGCTTCGTGATCGCAGGAGATCCGCTCACTCCGATGGGGCCGTGTTCCGACAGCGCCTCGCTGATTGAAACAGGCGTTTTCGAGGGATCGGGCATCAAGGTGGTCGGCGTGGGTGGCCATCCAGAAGGCCATCCGGTCATGAGCATGACCGATCGGTGGGAGGTTCTAGAACGCAAGCGCCACAGCATCGAACGACGCGGCATGACGCCCTTGATCGTCACGCAGTTTGCATTTGATGCAGACATCGTGTTGGCGTGGTTGCAAGCCTTGCGCGAGCGGGGCATTGAACATCCAGTGCGTGTGGGCGTGCCTGGCCCTGCAAGCATCGCGGTGCTGGCACGCTATGCCGCCTTGTGCGGCGTCAGCGCATGCGCTTCGATCTGGTCCACGTACGGCGTCTCCATCGGCAAGCTGTTCGGCTCGGCGGGGCCGGATCTTTTTGTTGATCGTCTGGCCACCGGCCTAACAGAGGCACATGGAAAGGTAAGCCTGCATTTCTTTCCATTCTGAGGTGTCGCACAGTCGGTGAGATGGATAGAGCAGTACAGTTTTCGTACCGAACTGCTCCCCCGGCGGGGTACCTGAATCGAGCAATGCCAGGCCGGTCAGCCTATGACCGCTGCTGGCCGAACGCGGAAGCTCGCCGATCGCCTGGCGATCGCCGTGGATACGGGCTCCACCCGTCAGCTCTCTGGGTCGTACCCAAACTCGCGGAGTTCCTGCGAGCAGCGGCAAGCTTTGGCGATCTTTGCAGCCCACTGGATGGCGGCTTCGCGCGACGGGAGCTCCAGAACACAGAGGCCGCCGTCGAACTCCTTCGTCTGGGGATAGGTTTCGTTTGTGAACGCGCCGTCTGAGGCGACCATGAGTGGTGCGACATCCTCGTTGATACCACCACCGAACACGTACACGCCTGCAGCCTTCGCCTCGCGTATCACCTCGCGCGCAGCTTCGCCCACGGCGGCAAGGTCCTCGTCGGGGATTGCCATCGCCCTTCCAGGAAAGGAGATAAGGTATTTCGTCATTGTTCKGTCCTTCGGTTGAGGTCGGTGCTGTTCGTGATGTCTAACGTGTTATGGGGCGATGTACTCCGCACGATGCAAGAACTACTAGGCCGTGCGGACGCAGCCACGCAGACGATCTATACCCACGTAATGCGGTTAGGCGTCTTGGCGGTGTGCAGCTCGCAGGACGGACTGCTATCGGGGCGCGAAGCGGCTAAGTGATTGACCGCTCCTGGCCGGACTCGGACGACAGCGCCAGGTCGATAAGTGACCATTTTGGGGACCTGGGCCCGCACCCCCCTTGGGTTAAGTTCAAATGTCGTACCCCCGGCTCGGATCCTGCCATGCTGGCGGCCTGCAAGCCACCCAGGAGCGCGACCATGGGCCGACCGGACACGATCAACCATGAGCATACGTGAACTGGACCGGCTTAAGGCCATTCAGGCCGTGTTGGATGGACGTTTGGCGCGTTGGCGCGCGGCGGAACGCCTGGGCATCAGCGCGCGCCATGTCCGGCGCCTGGTGCTGCGTTTGCAGGAAGACGGGCCCAGCGGCCTGACCTCCCGCAAGCGCGGCCGTGATAGCAATCGGCAACTGCCGCCAGGTCTGGAAGCGCGCGTGCGCGGCCTGATCCGCGACAGCTATGCCGATTTCGGCCCGACCCTGGCTGCCGAGAAGCTGCGCGAGCGCCATGGCATCGACCTGGCCACGGAGACGGTGCGCCGGATCATGATCGACGCCGGCTTCTGGGTGCCGCGCAAGCTGCGCCCGCCCAAGGTCCATCAGCCGAGGACTCGCCGTGCCTGCCTGGGCGAACTGGTGCAGATCGACGGCAGCGACCATGCCTGGTTCGAGGAGCGGGCGCCGGCCTGCACACTGCTGGTCTATGTCGACGATGCCACCAGCCAGATGATGCAGCTGCTGTTCGTGCCGACCGAATCGACGCCGGCGTACTTCGAGGCGACGCGGGCCTATGTCGAGCGCCACGGCAAGCCGCTGGCGTTCTACAGCGACAAGGCGGGCATTTTCCGGGTCAATGCCAAGGATGCCGCCGAGGGGCGTGGCTACACGCAGTTCGGGCGCGCCCTGTTCGAGCTGAACATCGACATCCTGTGCGCCAATTCCAGCCCGGCCAAGGGCCGCGTGGAGCGGATGAATGGCACCCTGCAGGACCGGCTGGTCAAGGAACTGCGGCTGCGCGGCCTCAGCACCATGCCAATCGCCAATGCCTTTGCGCCAGCCTTCATGGCCGACTTCAATGCCCGCTTCGCCAAGCCGCCGCGCAGCGACTTCGATGCCCACCGGCCGCTGCGCGTTGACGAGGACCAGGGCAGCGCAGAAGCAGGTTTCGGGTAGGAATAGCGAAATTGCGACCCCCATAGAGGCCGCCTATCGCGGATTCGACGTCGGTGTTGACTTAACGCTTGAACGTTACCATGTTCCCTTGAGCCGTCAATGCCTTCCCGAACTTGACTTTTATAGCAGATTTTGCGACGTCCGTTGTCACCCAATAGCAAGTGCCGCCTCCAATACCCCGGTAATGAAAACGGACACCGCTGCAGCAGATGATCATTTCAGTATGCCAGCCTGATTTTTATGCCGAAGACTGAGCCTTCGACATTTGCGCAGACTCGGATTGGCTGCGCGTGAGCGCCGCGAAATAGCGAYCTGGCGGATGTCCCAGCGCTTTCTTAAACATGGTGATGAAAGCGGTGACTGATTCGTAACCGAGGTCATCGGATACTCGCTGCACTGATGCGCCACCTGCAAGTTCACGTACGGCGACAAGTAGATGTAATTGCTGTCGCCATCTACCAAACGTAAGCCCTGTTTCCTTGAGCACAAGCCGGGACAAAGAGCGATCGCTCATCGCCAAACGTTTCGCCCATTGAGAAATCGTACTTCGATCCCCTGGATTGGCGTGCAACGCGTCCGCCATCTGGCGGATCTTCGGATGCTCAGAAGTGGGCAGATAGAGACGTTCCACCGGCATCAGCGCTAATTCGTCCAACAACACGCGTGCAAGATGGTCCGTATGGCCGCCTTGCTCGTAATCCAGGGAAACTCCCGCCAGATGCAAAATCATCTCTCGCACCATGGGTGAAATGGACAAAGTGCAGCAGTGTGTCGGCAAAGCCACGATGCCTGGTTCCGCAAAAAGGTAACAAAGTCGGGCGTTCGGGGTGGCACGATTGCTGTGCAGCATATTTCCGGGAATCCAGACGCCGCACTGCGGTGGCACGATCCAAAAGGCACCCTCCACCTGACAGGTCACGGCCCCATGCAGTGCCAACACCAACTGTCCCTTTCTGTGCTGGTGCACTGGGATTTCCCCTGCATGCTCAAGCACGTTCATGCGAAGCGCCACCACCGGCCGGTTGGTATCGTCGGGGTCTTGAGACCCCGGGAAAGAAAGGGTGCGATCCACAGTTTGGCAAATTTTAGATATATGTTGGCATTCTAGCGAAATTCTGGCGGAGAGGATGCGGGCACAGTGTGTGTCATGCACAAGTCAAATCCCGACCATATCCCAACTCCGGATACATCTCGGAAAGATCCGCGACGTTGGACGCTGCGCGATCCTTTCCGATGGGCCTATGCGCCCCAGGCCCTCAAACCTGAACTGGAGGCGGTGCTCTTTTCGCTCAAGTGCTTCGCTGCCGCGATGCTCGCTCTCTACCTGTCATTTCGGATCGGATTGACACGCCCATTCTGGGCGCTTGGAACCGTCTATTTGGTCTCGCAGCCGTTTTCCGGCATGTCGGTCAGCCGAGGACTGTTCCGACTTCTCGGAACGGTGATGGGTGCGGCAGCCACCGTGTTCCTGGTGCCAACCTTTGTCAACGAGCCAATCGCTCTCAGTATGGTGCTGGCGTCGTGGATCGGGATCTGTCTGTACATCGCCCGCCTTGACCGGACGCCGCGCGCCTACGCTTTTCAACTCTCCGGGTACACCACAAGCCTGATTGGATTTCCATACCTCATGAATCCTGGCGGGATCTTCACGATCGCCAGTGTTCGCGTTCAAGAAATCTCGATCGGCATTCTGTGCGCGACGCTGATCCACGCTCTGATCCTGCCTCGCAGGGTTGCACGCCGAGTGCAAGCGCGCGTTGCCGGCATTCTCGCCGATTCTGAGCAATGGACGCGCCACATGCTAGGAAATGCACGGAACTCCGTACTTGTAAAGGACCGGGCCCGGGCCGCTGTGGACATGCTGGATCTGCACCAACTATCCACGCACTTGCCCTTTGAAAGCGGGGATGGTTCCGTACAAGTTCAAATTCTGCGGACGCTGCACGAGCGACTATTAACGGTGTTGTCGCTGTCCGGTGCCATCGACGATGGCCTGGCGGAACTCCACGCCTCTCAGCATGGCGTGCCAGCGCAACTCCTTGTGTTATCTGAGCAGGTGCGGTCTTGGCTGGACACACCCGGCAGCATGCGCGATCCAACGACGACAAATGGGCTGACAAAGCGCCTGCGCTCAGACCTTGCAGTCAAATCCAGTCCGCCCACTTGGCGCGATCTCCTCATCGAGAATCTGGCCTCAGACCTTGCCGAACTAGTACTCGCCCACCAGGATTGCCGTGTGTTGGAGCAGCGACTGAAGTCCCCCCGGCCGCAATGGATGCGCGACCTGCCCGAACGGCTGCTCGGCCCAAACAGTGGCTACGCTCTACATCGTGACTACTGGCTAGCCGCGCGCAGCGCCATTGGCGCCGCTATCGGGATAACGGTCAGCTGCGCGCTCTGGATATGGACAGCGTGGCCTGATGGCGCTACCGCCGTTTCGCTCGTAGGCGTGGCGTGTGCGCTCTTTGGGACAAGCGATCAGCCTGTCGGCAGTTTCACGCGCTACACGATCGGCTCAATTGTCGGAGTCGCAGTCGGCTTCGTCTACGGCTTTGCCGTCCTCCCCCGCGCAACGGACTTCGTTACGCTGGCTGCCGTCCTTGCACCCACCTTGCTCGCGAGCGGATGCCTGCTAGCCAAGCCGCTATACGCCTTTGCCGCGTTGGGCGTCGCGTTGACCTTCCCCGTAATTGCCGGGCTCGGGCCAACCAATGCTTCCGATTTCTCATCTGCGGCCAACGGCTCACTGGCCCTCCTGATCGGCTCCGGGATGGCTGTAATCAGTCTCCGCCAGTTTCAAACGATGGGAACTGAACATGTCACCGGCAGGATCATGAGAGCGATCAGGCGCGATGTTGGGCGTCGAGTGGGCATTGGACGACCCTCCGAGATCGACCGCTGGACTAGCCGCATGGTGGATCGCGTCGGCCTGCTCGTCCCGCGGTTGACCGGAACTAGCGACTCCAACGACCTCCTGCGCCAAGCACTTGCCGACGTGCGAACTGGGAACACTGCCGGCGAACTTTGGGTACTCGAAAAGCAACTGCAGAACCGAGAGGTCAAGTCTCGCCTTGCTGCACTCCTGAACGAACTCGCGGAGTACTTTCAGACGCGCAAGGCTACGCGAATTGATGCTMTCCTCGGACGGCTAGACGCCGTGATGGTGGCAGTGGCAGTTGAAGCGAACCCTGTGCGCAAGAAGGCTCTCTCTCTTCTCTCCGCCCTTCGCCGTGACTTGTCGTCGCGTGCAAACTCAACCGAATCCTAACCCGATGCTCAGCGACATCTCAATTGGCGGGGTTTTCCTGCCACGGCTTTTGGTCTCGACCTGCGTTGCCTTCGTACTGATGGCGCTGTCATCCCGGCTACTAGCGGCCCTTGGCCTCTATCGGATTTTCGTCTCTCCGCCGCTCGTCAACATTTCTCTTTGTTCGATCTGGCTTGGTCTGTCGGTGTGGTTCGTGTATGCAAATTGATATGAAGCATTCGCTTGGTTTACTGGGGCGTTGGGCTGCCACGCTCCTCCTTGTCGCCGTGGCGATCGTTGTCGCGCTCTCGGTTTGGAAACGTCACGAAAAAGATCCGTGGACTCGCGATGGCCATGTCCGTGCGGACGTCGTTCGCGTCTCGTCAGATATCGGCGGACTTGTCACGAAAGTCCTCGTTCACGACAATGAACGGGTTCGCGCCGGACAACTCCTTTTTATCTTGGACGGCCCCCGTCACAAGGCCGCTCTCGGGCAAGCCAATGCTGCCATCCAGAGTGCCAAGGCCAACATCCAGAGTGCAACGGCCAATCTCGAACTAGCTCGCCGCGAAGCCAAACGTGACATAGCGCTCGGCAACCTAGTTGCAACCGAAACACACGAACAAAGCGTAGCGAAAGTGGAAACTGCACTTGCGGCATTGGCACAGGCCAACGCCTCAAGCAATGCGACGCTCCTCGCACGAGAGGTCGCACTACTCAACATTCAGCGCACCGAGGTCCACGCGTCTGTTGATGGGATCGTCACAAACCTCGACCTGCATTCCGGCGACTTTCTGCCTGTTGGCGCTCAAGCGATGGCTCTCGTCGATACTGATTCGATCAGAGTTGAAGGCTATTTTGAAGAGACCAAGCTACGGTGCCTTAGAGTCGGAGACAAGGCCACCGTGCGCCTGATGGGGGAGGAAGACGACCTTGTAGGTCACGTCGCCAGCATCGCTGCCGGTATCGCAGACGATCAACGATCGAATACACACAATCTCCTACCGGCTGTCCAGCCCACCTTCTCCTGGGTAAGACTAGCGCAGCGGATTCCCGTACGGATACATATAGACAAGATGCCCACGGACACCCTGTTCATCGCAGGTCGTACGGCCACTGTGAGGATCGATTCAGCGTCCTCCGGGAGCTGCAAGTGACGGGGAAGGCCTTTCGCTCCGCATTTCTCGTTCCGCCATTCCTTCTTGGGCTTTTCGGTTGCGTKGCCGGGCCGAACTACCGTGTTCCTGATAGCGCCGCCGCGCTCGCCCCCGCCGCGCAGCAGAACTTTGTCGGCGGTCGCAATGCGGCCTATTCGCAAGCGTCGCTTCCAGACCAATGGTGGAATCTCTATGACGATCCCCGACTGAGTGCATTTGTCCGAGAGGCGTTGAGAGCAAACACCGAGTTGCGCGCGGCGGACGCGAACATTCGTCAGGCGTCAGCGGTGGTGCGGGAAACCGAGGCGGCGCGCTCGATCCAAACGGACATGACGACAAGCGCTGCGGCCGCTCGCGTGGGAGGGTACACATTAGCCAAGCCAGGCGCTCCATACACCTATGTTCTCGGAATGAGTCTGTCCCTACCGCTGGATCTCGCCGGTGGAATTCGGCGGGGCATCGAAGCCGCAAGCGCAAATGCCGAGGCCGCACAGGCTGCACGCGATCAAGTTC
>NZ_JBFTSF010000230.1:0-10603 GCF_056399905.1 Cupriavidus sp. 01L46 | reverse complement strand
CAACTCAGGGGCGTGGCCACCAAGTACTTGCCGAACTACCTGGCTTGGCAACGGCTGATGAGCTGGAACAAGGAAGGCGTTTCCGCCGACGATGTCATCGCGTCAGCTCTCGGCAAGCAGGTCATCAACGTTTAATCTGAACAGCGCCGTCCGATTTCAATCGCCGCCCTCCGTTGCTACGCTGCGCAGCTTGATATCCGTTGCAGGCAGCGTAACGCGCCACGGCGAAATCGCAAACGGCCAGATCCGATATCGCTGCTMGAAAGCCGCCCTCCGTTGCAACGTCTTTTCGCATTGGCGCGCTCACAACGGAACGTGAATATCCGCGACTTCCGCGTTAATGCCCCGCGCGGGGTGAGCGCATTCCGGCTTCGCCGGAATTTCCGTCCAACCAAGACAACAATCGAGCCGATTGCATGGGTCTATGCCTTGCTCTGTTTCTGCGCCGCGCTGTTCCCGCTTCCGTTAGCTTGTTGATGGCGGGTGGCGCGTTGGCGCAGGGTTTGCGGGATGTTGACGAGGCATTGCGCCGCACGCGGCAGGAACAGAATCAGCAACTGCAGCGCGAGCGCAATATCGAACAGGCTGAGCAGCGCGCCCGGCAGATGCAGGCGCCGAGTGTTTCCCTGGACGGCGGGCAGGCGTCGAGCGTTTCCCTGTCCACCTCGCTGCCGGTGGAAGCCCCTTGCTTCACCGTCGACAGGGTCCTGCTGGACGTGCCGCCAGAACTCCCCGAAGTGGTTCGACGGCATGGCGCCAGCGCGCTCCCGCTGGACACATTTCGATTCGCCCAGGCGTACCTGGATCAGTACGCAAATCAATGCGTTGGCCGCGAGGGCATCAATATCATCGTGCGCCGCCTGGGTGCGCAGATCCTGTCGCGCGGCTACACGACGACACGCGTCGCCGTGCCGCAGCAGGATCTGTCCGGCGGCACGCTTCGTCTGTCGCTGATTCCCGGTGTCATCCGGCAGATCCGCTTTGCCGATGAGGCCCTGCGCGGTTCGTGGCGGTCCGCGTTTCCGGCCCGGCCTGGTGATCTCCTGAACATTCGCGAGCTTGAGCAGGGCCTGGAGCAGATGAAACGCGTGCCGAGCCAGGACGTCGACATGCAGATCGTGCCGGGGGAAATGCCCGGTGAGTCCGATGTGGTGATCTCAGTCAAGCGGACCAAGCMCTGGAGGCTCGTCCTCAGCCTGGACGACAGCGGCAGCGCCGGCACGGGGCAACTGCAGGCCAACGTATCGCTGGGCTTCGACAACCCGCTCGGRCTGAATGACCTGTTCAACATTGGCGTCAGCCACGACGCCAATATCACGCAGAGCGATCGGGGAACCCGGGGTGCCAACGCTTACTACGCTGCGCCGTGGGGAAACTGGACGCTCGGCGCTGCGGCCAGTACATACAACTATCACCAGCGCATTGCCGGAGTGAACCAGGTCTTCGCGTCAAGCGGGGACTCCAAGGCAGCGGAGTTCAAGGCCCAGTACCTGTTTCAACGCGACCAGTTCCAGAAGAACACGCTGCAGTTCCGTCTTGGACACCGCTGGAGTCACGCGTACATCGAGGATACGCAGATCCGCAACCAGCAGCGCAGCACGACCTTTGCGGAAGTCGGCTGGCTGCATCGCCACTACCTGGGCGAGTCGCAGTTCGACTTCGCGCTTGCGTATCGCGCTGGCGTGCCCTGGCTCAATGGGCAAACCGAGATTCGCACGATCGCGCCCAATCCACCCAGCCAGCGCGACAAGTTCCTCTATCGACTCGCCGCGCTCGATGCCACGCTGGTGGTCCCATTCTCGGTGCCCGGCGGGGCAGGTGGCAGCCGGATGCCGATGCGCTACATCGCCACGGTGCACGGGCAGTACACCGGCCAGGCCTTGCTGGCGAGCGAGTTCATCTCGATGGGCAGCCGTTGGACCGTGCGCGGCTTCGACGGGGACGTGACACTCGCTGCCGAGCGTGGCGCGTACTGGCGCAACGATCTGGAGATCCCGCTCGGCGCCACCGCGCAGAGCGTCTACGTGGGCCTTGATGCCGGCACCGTTGGCGGCCGAAGCGCCAGCTATCTGGCTGGCCGCACCCTGGCCGGCGTCGCGGCAGGCCTGCGCGGCAGCCCTGCGAAAGGTCTGTACTACGACGCCTTCCTCGCCTGGGGTCTCGTCAAGCCCGCCAATTTCCCCACACGCTCGCCGGCAGGCGGGTTTTCGGTGTCTTTCCAATACTAGGAGAACAAGGATGCAAAAGCAGATTAAACCCGCGATGGCCGCGATGGCCGTGACGACCTTCATGCTCGCCGCCTGCGGTGGTGGATCGGATGGCAGTAGCGGGACAAAGACCAATGAAGCGCCGGCCGTCACCGATAGCGCAGCAACACCCGTGCCGGTGAGCGCAGCCCCGCTCGATGCGGCCTGCCTGGCGGCGCCCGCCGCCGGACAGAAGCTCACCGCGACGCTGAACTTCGGACCCGTGAGCGAGGTGGCAACCTTTGATGCCACAGCCATTGGCACCACGGTCTTCGACGGCGGCAGCTACGACACGCTCGAGGTCAAGCTGGTCAATGGCCTCTTCAATGGCCACGGTACAAACGCTCGGCTCTATATCGATCCGGCCTCCGCGATCTTTCCAATCGGCGTAACCGATTACGGTGACCTCGATCAGGGCGCGTACAACAAGTACACCAAGTATCGTCGTTTCACCTTCAAGGACAACGTGTCGGGACAGACAGGCACACCAAACCTGGTTGGCATGAAGCCAAACGAGACGCGCAGCTTCACCATGTCGGAAGCAAACGCCGGGGACCTGGCGACCAAGCCGCAACCCGCCCTCAAGCCTATCGGCCGGATCGTCAACGTTGCCGTGCAATACATCGGCCGCGAAGACGTGACGGCCAAGGGCTTGACGTACAAGGGCGCTTGCAAGCTGGCGCTGCATTACGACCRCAAGTATCCCGGCAGCCTGTTCCCGCTGCCCGTGCTGGAAGGGACCGCCTGGCTGGCTCCGGGCGCCGGCATCGTCAAGCTCTCCGGCGCGCCGCTGGTGGGCGTGGCCACCGTAACGGCCGAAACGACTGGCATCGTGGCCGCCAACTAGTGCCCTGACAACTAGTGCGCTGAATCCGAAAGCGCAATACGGCTGGCTGCCGCACCTCCCTGTTTGTGACCTGTTTGTGACCTGTTTGTGACGCCTTGACGCCTGGACGCAATGAACAACAATCGCTATCGCCTGGTTTTCAACATGACTCGCGGCATGCGGATGGTTGTCGCCGCATGCTTCACTGTCGCGCACAAAGCGGCGGCGGGCGCATGCCCGGGTACGCTGATCGGCCGCGCACCGGGGGTGGTGGCAACCCTGCGGTCGATCGCCTGCACGGTACTGCTGGCGCTGGGCATGGTGCAGGCAGGCGGCGCGCAGATCGTGCCGGACGGCGCCACCGGGCGCGGCCCTGGCGTGGCTGCGGCGCCCAACGGCACGCCGATGGTCAACATCAACACGCCCTCCGGGGCTGGCGTGTCGCATAACCAGTACCAGCAGTTCTCGGTCGACGGGCGTGGCGCCATCCTGAACAACGCCACGGCTATCACGCAGACGCAGCTTGGTGGCTATGTGCCCGGCAACGCGAACCTGGGCGCAAGCGGCCCTGCGCGCATCATCCTGAACGAGGTCACGGGCGCGGCGCCAAGCCGGTTGAATGGATACATCGAGGTTGCCGGGCAGCGCGCGGACGTCATCATTTCCAACGGTTCGGGCATTTCGGTCAACGGTGGCGGCTTTATCAATGCCAACCGCGCCATGCTGACAACCGGCGCGCTGGTGTTCGGCGGCGACGGCAGCCTGGCGGCATTCCGCGTGATCCACGGCGGTATCCAGGTCGAGGGCCAGGGCTTCAACGGCACCAGTCTCGATCAGGTCGACCTGATCGCCCGCTCGGTGGCCATCAACGGCAAGCTGTGGGCCAACGCCGTCAACGTCATCACCGGCACCAACCAGGTCGACTACGCCACGCTCGGCGTCCACGTGATCCCCGGCGATGCCAATCGCCCCACCGTTGGCATCGACGTGTCGAACCTTGGCGGGATGTACGCGAACCGCATCCGCCTGATCGGCACGGAGGCGGGCGTCGGAGTGCGCAGCGCCGGCACGCTGGCCGCGCAGGCAGGCGACTTCACGCTCGATAGCGCGGGACATGTCGCGCTATCGGGAACCACCTCCGCCACTGGCGCGTTCGCCATGCACGGGGCGCAAGGCATCGGGAACACTGGCACCACCGCGGCTGGCGGCAGCCTGTCCGCCACCAGCGAGGGGACCATCAGCAACGCTGGCGCCCTGATCGCCGCCCAGGACCTGACGGTGGCCGGCCGCTCGGTACAGTCCAGCGGAACGCTGGCCGCCGGCATTGATGCCAACGGCAATACGACCCGGCCGGGCAGCCTGACCGTGCGTGGCACGCAGTCCGTGGCTTCCACCGGGCAGAACCTCGCTGGAACTCGCCTGGACGTGAGCGGCGGCGCCCTGAGCCTGGCCGGCAGCCAGGCGCGCGCCAACGGCGACGTCGTTCTCGCGGCGCAGTCGGGGGATCTCGATCTGTCCGGCGCCACGCTGGCGGCGGGGCAGGCGCTCACCGCCAATGCCGCCGCCACGCTGCGCACCGACGGTGCCCGGCTGACGGCAAACCGGATCGATGCGTCGGCGCAGACGCTGTCGAATCGCGCGGGCACGCTGTACGCGCGGAACGGGGCCGGTATCGCGATCCAAGCCGACGCCGACAACACGAGTGGCGCCATCCTGACCGACGCGGGCGACCTTGGCGTTTTGGCCGGCGGCACCTTGGCCAACGCGGACGGGCGCATCACCAATGCCGGCACGGGGCAGACCTCCGTGCAGGCGGCCCGGCTGGAGAACAGCAACCGCGGCGGCGCCACCGGCGCGGGCATCATCGGCGGTAACGGCGCGCTGATACTCACGGCGGGCCAGTTGGCCAACACCGGCGGCGGCCAACTCATCGCCGGGACCGATCTCACACTGCACCTGCGCGGATCGGCAGACAACACGCGTGGCCAGATTCACGCCGGCCAGCGCCTGCATGTCGACGGCAGCCAGGTCGCCTGGCGCAATGACGGCGGCACGATCTCAGGGCAGTCGATCCAATTTGCGGGTGCCTCGCTGTCGAACCGGCAGGGCACGGTGCTGGCCAATGGCGCCTTGACGGCCAACCTCAACGGTGACGTGGACAATACCGGCGGCAACTTGCAGGCGGGCGACACGCTCTCCCTGACCGCAGGCGGCACCGTCACCAACGACAACGGCCAGATCGCCAATACTGGAACGGGCAGCACGCGTATCACCGCCTCTGCCATCGACAACATCCACGGCGCCACCCTTGGCGGCAACGGCGACGTTCAGCTCCAGGCGCGGCAACTGGACAACACCGTGGGCGCGCAGCTGGTCTCGGGCAAGAACCTGCAACTCGACATCGGCGAGTCGTTCAGCAACGCCGGCGGCAAGGCCTATGGCGCAACGGGGCTGACCGTGACGGCCCAGACCGGCAGCATCCGTAACGAGGGCGGCAGCCTCGCGTCGGGTGGCAATGCGTCCATTCAGGCTGCGAAGATGCACAACGCCGCCGGCAAGGTCGTCGCCGATGGCGATATCGGGCTGACCGCCGCCAGCCTCACCGGCGCCGGTACCCTGCACGCCGGGCAGGATCTGGCGGTGGCCACGCAGGGCGACTATGTCAATGCCGCCGGCAGCCGCCTCAAGGCGGAGCGCGACCTCTCCTTCGGCACGACCGGCGTCTTCACCAACCAGGGCAGGTTCGAGGCCGTCAATATCCTGGACCTGTCGTCCGGCCGCATCGTCAACGAGGCCGGGGGCACCATCAACGCCGCCACCACGAAGCTGGCCGCCGCAGGTGAGATTGCCAACGCCGGCCGGCTGGAGGGCAACACGCTCACCACCAGCAGCGACACGCTCAACAACACCGGGACCATGATTGGTGGCATGTTGACCACCAACGCCCGGGCAGTGCACAACATCGGCGCGGCCGCCGTCATGGCGGCCACCGACACGCTGAATGTCTACGCCCGGCAGCAGGTCACCAATACCGGGAGCGCCACGCTTTACAGCCTGGGCGACCTCCATATCGCGGCCAACGGTGAGCGGGATGATCGCGGCCTGCTCAAGAACCGCACTGGTCAGGTATTCAACGACAGCAGCACCATCGAAGGCGGCAGCAGCTACGGCGTGCTTGAGATCGCCGCGCAGGACCTCATCAACCAGCGTCCGGCGCCGCCAGTCGCCATCGACACCACCGTTGACACGAAGCACGAGCGCAAGCGCGAGAAATACATTGCGTGCGCCACGACCAACCCCTATCCGAAAAAGGGCTGCACGCGGGCCGTCTGGGCCGGTCCTTACAAGACGCCAGTCGATGCGTCATTCACGGGCTCCCAGATTCTCGCGCGCGATGACGCCAGGAAACGCCTGGTTGCCGACATCAACGGGGTCGCCACCCAGATCGACTACAACACGCTGACGGAAAGCGGCGGGGTCTTGCTGGTCAATTACTGGGATGGCTACAACCGCGATGTCCACTACGACCCGGCCACCGAGTACGCGAGCCGCAATGACGGACATCGCGGCTGGCAGCGCGTCGAGATCGCGCGCGACACGACCACGACAACCGCCACCGAGCGAGATGCCAACCCCGGCCAGCCGGGCGCCAGCCTGATCTCGGGCGGCGACATGATCCTCGCCAACGTCGGCAACCTCACCAACCGGTACAGCACAGTGGCCGCCGGCGGCGGCATGCAGATCGGCGACCAGCACCAGGGCGGCGAGGTGGCCTCTGGCCAGTACGGCACCACCACGGTCGCCAATATCGGCCAGACCCTGTACCGGCGCACCACGCAGGGCATTGTTTCCACCTACGCCTGGAACAAGGACCCCAGCCAGGACGTAGGCCAGGTCGTGCAGCCGGGCGTGGTGCTGACGCCAGTTGCGGTGGGCACCATTGGCGGCGCCATCACCGCCGGCAAGCGGCTGACCATCTACGGCGGCAATGTCCAGAACGAGGATGTCGGCAAGAGCGACCCGATGGCCGGCACCGGCAGCACCACGCTGACCGGCGCCACGGCGGCCGCACGGCGCGTGGCCAACGTGTCGCTCGCCAACACGCCGATCAAGCTGCCATCCAACGGGCTCTTCACGTATCGCACCGAGCCGGGCTACACCTACCTGGTCGAGACCGACCCGCGCTTCACCCGGTACGGCAACTTCCTGTCGTCGGACTACATGCTGGGGCTGCTCGGCATCGATCCGGCCATGACGCAGAAACGACTCGGCGATGGCTTCTACGAGCAGAAGCTGCTGCGCGACCAGGTGACCCGGCTCACCGGAAGCACCTACCTTGCCGGCTACGACAGCGCCGAAGAGCAATACAAGGCCCTGATGGCCGCCGGGGTCCGCGCCGCAAAACCGTTCAACATGCTGCCCGGCATGACTCTGACCGCCGCGCAGATGGATGCACTCACCACCGACATCGTCTGGCTGGTGTCCGAGACGGTCACCTTGCCTGACGGCAGCACCCGCAGCGTGCTGGTGCCGCGCAGCCGCAGCAGCGGCAGCAATGCGAGCATCGGCGTGGGCTTTGGCATCGGCGGCCAGCAAAACGGCTTCACGCTGGAGCTGGCCGCCAGCCAGAACAAGGCCAACGCCAACGGCCAATCGGTKACCAACCAGAACGCGCACGTGGCCGGCACCGACAAGGTCACCGTCACCAGCGGGCGCGACACCAACCTGAAGGGCGCGCAACTGATCGGCGACACCGTGGAAGCGACGGTGGGCCGCGACCTGAATATCGAGAGCCGCCCGGACACGGACACCTATCACGCCAGGGAATCGTCCTCAGGTGCCCAGGCCAGCCTCTGCGTGCCGCCGTTCTGCTACGGCACCACGGCACACGCCAGCGCAAGCCTCACGCAGGGCAACACCGACAGCACCTACAGCTCGGTCAGGGAGCAGAGCGGCATCTACGCCGGCAAAGGCGGCTTCGATGTCAACGTCAAGGGCAACACCGACCTGAAAGGCGGGATCCTGGCCAGCACGGCAGCGCCAGCCAGGAACAGCCTGACCACCGGCACGCTGACCCAGAGCGACATCCAGAACAAGGCGGAGTACAGCAGCAGCACCTCGACCATCGCGGGCAGTTACAGCGGTGGCAGCAGCGTGAAGGCTATGCGGCTGAGTGGGAGAAAAATCGCGCGAGCGTTGAGAATTGCTCTAGTCAATCAGAATGTCTGGCCGTCGCGCAAGCGCTACGCACGGAGCAACAAGAGCAAGGACAGCGGATTGCTGAACTGCAGGCCAAGGGAGCGTCGAACTGGACGAATGCAGAGCGCATGGAGTATGCCGACCTGCGTCTGGGCGACACCAGCCTGAATCAGATGCGCAGTGTTGCCCTAGGCAACGCCGCCAAGCTAGCCGGTGGCAATGCGCTGCGCGAGCAAGAAGTAGCGAATCTGATAGCCGATGTCGGGGTCGGTGCGGCATCCGGCTTCGGCGCGACGATAGGGAGGTACTCGCCGAACGCGGGTGCAGTGGGCAATATGAAACAGTATCTGTCTAGTGACGGATTTGGTTCAGAGCTAAATAAATCGATTAGAAAGACATCTCAGCAATATCAAGGGCAAAGCGTCTACAAGGCAACGGAAGATGTCGGATCGCACGTGAGAAAGGGGGATCAACTATACTTGGATGGAGCACACAAGGATCATCTCGAAATTTTTGACAGGAGCGGAAATTTTAAATGGGTTTTAAATCTAGATGGATCTATAAATTCCGCGAAAACAGATGCAGCCCGAGGTAGAAAGATAAAATGATTGGCATTTTCAATAAAATCAAGGATTCCATGTGGAATCTCGCAAGGTCCCGTGGCGTGGCGGAGCGTACGATCCACGAAGACTGGAGTTTGAATTACAAGCGGGATATTGATTTGACGTTTGCATCTGATATTTTGACGCTGTCTGAGCTGGTTCGTATACATCGCGAAGCCATTGAAAAGGGCGACCTAACAACGGCACGCTGTGCTCTGATAGAGGCACAGGGTTTTGCGCACAATCTTAGTAGTTTATTCTGGTCGATAAAGGAAGATTTGCTTCGTGGAAGTGATAAAGAACTGAATGTATCCGGAAATCCAGGTCTTGACTGGCCGGCATTGCCGGAGCGATATGAATACCCAAATGAATATCGGTACCACGATCCGAGTAAGCTAGTGACAATGGATAGTGATAAATACAAATGGAATGCCGACATCAGGTGTTGGGAGCGGGTTGTCGACTGACCAGGAACCATGAATCCGAGCAAAGAACAGTTACTTCACGCTTATCAATGGGATATGAAATTCATGTCGATAGATGACATCCCGTTGGCAAACTTGCTGGCGTCTATCGAGAGTATGTACCCAGAGCCCGCTCGAGGCCGATGGCAGGCCGCGCTCGATTGCATCTATCGCCTCATTACKTGCGAGCTTGCGGACATCACTTGGGTTGGGGAAATTGAAGAGAATTTGACGATCCTATTTGAGTCACTCGCAACATACCCGCCCTTGCAGCTAGAACCAGGCTACTGGTTGGAGCTCCAGATGTATGGAACGGAGAAATGCGTTGACCTGATCAATCGCCATCATATCGATTGGGATAGCGATCTGAACCCCGCATTCGCTCAGGAGCTTGAGCAGATATTTGATCGCTATGGAGTTGGCCTCGATAAATCTCCCTTGACTCCGATTCGATCCTAGATTTCAACTCTGAAGAGAAACTGATCTCGATTCCGCTCCGAGGGATTAGGGGCGATTTTCAACTCGGGGCAGAAAGGCAATCAGGGCGCCGGAACGTCACCAACGAAGGTGKGGAGTCCTTCTGGTGCCATAAACACGGCAGCGGGTGCGGATAATGCGACAAACGTTGCAACCTACGGATCACTGAAGGACCAACTTGCCAGGGAGAATCTGGCCAACATCGGTGCGCAGGACTCACGGTTTGGCTGCAGCAGTACTAGGAAGCGGTACACGGAATCCGAATTTCTCTATTGGAACTGGAACTGCAGCCGATGCAGATAGATTGGGGAAAGTGTGGGTTGGAGATGGCGCTCGACCTATGAATGGCGTAGCCGGTGGTTTAGTGAGTGCGGATGGAAATCGCGTGTACCGACCGCCTGCTGTGAAACCCAATACATGCACACAGTTTGTGCCGACGGGCGCTCAAGCTAGTTTCCAACGGTTAGAGAGTGGTGTCGTTACTAGTAATGGCCATTTGAATATTGCGAAGCCATGAAAGCGATTGTTAAAGGAATAGATATCGGTGGCCACATTGGTTTCGACCAATATTGGCCAGAAGATCCATCGTGCTTTGGTCTATGGCTAACCGTGCAGGTCGGGCCGGACGACGAAGAAGGAGGGCATCTGTACCAAATACTGGCGTGTACGCCGGCCTGGATAACCAGGGAATATGGTCAGACGGGAGCGATATGGGGGCGCCATATGCTAATTGTTTTTGACTTCGATCCTGAACGTATAAAGAGCGAAATCACTCGGTATGTAAACGGC
>NZ_JBFTSF010000229.1:0-10637 GCF_056399905.1 Cupriavidus sp. 01L46 | reverse complement strand
CACCGCGATCTGCGCCTTCCTGATCCACGCCGTGCGCCTCAAGCGCCTGGACATGTGGCTGGAGCGCGAAGCGGGCGGCAAGTCCGCCGCAACGGCTGGCGCTGCCGCCGCGGCCAAGAGCGGGGAGTAAGCCATGATCATTTCCATCGACTATCTCTACTGGCTCGCCGGCCTGGTGCTGGCCATCACGGCGTTGATGACCTTCGCCGACCGCGACCATCCGCGCCGGCTCAGCACGGGTTTGTTCTGGGCGCTGTATGCGCTGGTCTTCCTGATCGGCGACAAGCTGCCGCCGGCCATCGTCGGCATCGGCGCCGTGGTGATGGCGCTGATCGCGGGCTTTGGCGGCGTGGGCCACGGCAAGCACGGCACGCTGCCGGAGGCTGAGCGCCGCGCCTCGGCGCAGCGCCTGGGCAAYAAGCTGTTCATCCCGGCACTGCTGATTCCCGTGGTGACCGTGATMGGCACGCTGCTGTTCAAGGACGTGAAGGTCGCCGGCCTGGCGCTGCTCGATCCCAAGAACGTCACCTTCGTCTCGCTCGGCATCGGTTGCCTGCTGGCGCTGGGCGTGGCGTGCTGGCTCACCCGCGACACGGTGGTGCAGGGCGTGCGCGAATCGCGCCGGCTGACCGAGTCGCTGGGCTGGGCGCTGGTGCTGCCGCAGATGCTGGCCATGCTGGGCCTGGTGTTCGCCGATGCCGGCGTGGGCAAGGCGGTGGCGCACCTGACCACGGCCTATATCAACATGGACTACAAACTCGTGGCCGTGGTGGTGTACTGCGTGGGCATGGCGCTCTTTACCGTGATCATGGGCAATGGCTTTGCCGCTTTCCCGGTGATGACCGGCGGCATCGGCGTGCCCATCCTGGTGAACATGTTCCACGGCAACCCGGCGGTGATGGCGGCGATCGGCATGTTCTCCGGCTACTGCGGCACGCTGATGACGCCGATGGCGGCCAACTTCAACATCGTGCCGGCTGCGCTGCTGGAGCTCGATGACAAGAACGCCGTGATCCGGGCGCAGGTGCCAACCGCGCTGATGGTCCTGGTGGCCAATATCGTATTGCTGTATTTCCTGATGTAAGAACGCGGCCCCGCCGCGAATGATTGGCCAGGGGCCCGGGCAACCGGGCTTCTTGCCGGGAGTCCCTGCCATGCGTACCGTGCTGCTGACCGGCTTCGAGCCGTTCGAGAGCGAGCCCATCAATCCTTCCTGGGAAGCGGTGCGCGCGCTTGACGGCGTGCGCATCGGCAACGGGCCCGATGACCTGGACGCCGCGATCATCGTCGCGCGCCAGTTGCCTTGCGTGTTTGGCGCGGCCAACGATGCGCTGGCCGACCTGGTCGACGCGGTCAATCCCGTGCTGGTGATCGCGGTGGGGCAGGCGGGCGGGCGCCCTGAGATGTCGGTGGAGCGCGTGGCGATCAATGTCGACGATGCGCGCATTGCCGACAATGCCGGCGCGCAGCCCGTCGACACCCGCATCGCCGAAGAAGGCCCGGCGGCGTATTTCTCCAGCCTGCCGATCAAGGCCATCGTGCGCGACATGCGCGCGGCGGGCGTGCCCGCATCGGTGTCGCAGACCGCCGGCACCTTCGTCTGCAACCACGTGTTCTACGGCTTGATGCACCTGCTTGCCACGCAAGGCGTGCCTGCCGGGATCCGTGGCGGCTTCATCCATATTCCCTACTTGCCTGAACAGGCCGCGCGCCATCCGGGGCAGCCCAGCCTGTCGCTGGCGTTGATGATCGAAGGCATCCGCTGCGCGGTGGCCACGGCGCTTGCCACCACCAGCGATATCCGCGAGCAGGGCGGCCAGACGCACTGAGGCGCCGCTCAGGCGCCCGGCGGCATGGCATCCTCGTGATTGTTGCCATCGCCGCTGCCATCGCCGTCGCCATCACTTGCGCGCGCCGCCAGCCGCTTTGCTTTGCGGCGCGCACGCCGCAGGCTGCGGCGATCGAGCTGGAATTGCTCGAAGCGCCAGATCAGGTAGCACAGCGCCACGAACGGCCACATCCACCCCAGCCATTGCGACAGGCTGTTGAAGTGGATGAAGCGGCCTAGCCGCCAGCCTTGCTCCGAGATCCAGGAATACGGATTGGCGGGCAGCAGGTTGGACAGCGTCACCAGCAGCATCAGCGTGGCGAGCGCCAGCGCGCCGCGCAGCCAGCGCGGCAGCCGCAGCAGCAAAACCAGCACCAGCGAGCCCGTCAACAGGGCAAAGCGGCCGCCTTCGGACAGCCAGTTGAAGGCGTTGTCGTCCGGGAACTGCATCTCGGCCACCACGGCTTTCAGCAGCAGCGCGCTGGCCAGCAAGGCCGCCAGGATGCGCAGCATCGGCGCCTGCCTGCGCATGGCGATCGAGGCGAACAGCCCGGTGCCCACCCAGCCGCATCCGGTAACGAGGGACTCCAGCAATTGCTGGCCTTGCGCATCGTCCGGCCGCAGCAGGCTGATGTTCTCGATCAGGTCGGGCAGCCCCGGAAAAACGCCTTGCAACCACTGCACAGGCCAGGAGTCGGGGTCGGTCAGCCACTCGCGCACGATCCCGCCCATGCCGAACAGGTGATCCTGCGGGAAGATCTGCGCGAACGGCCACAACAGGATCAGGACGATGGCAAAGCTGGCGTGCGGCTCGAACCACGCCATGCGCAACTGGCGCAGCGAGCCGCGATCGATCAGCGCCGCCGAGAAGGGCGCCACCGCGGCGCCGCCCAGCAGAGCACCCAGCGCATTGGTCATCAGGTCGATATTGGACGAGACGCGGTTGGGCAGCCAGGTCTGCAGCGCTTCCATGGTGCCCGACAGCAGTGTGCCTGCCACCAGCGCCAGCAGCACGGCGCGCACGCCGGAGATGCGCGGGTGCAGGGACAGCACCACCAGCGCGCCAAGCGGGCAGTAGCCCAGCACGTTGGTGATGAGATCGAACCCGGTCAGGTAGCGGGGCTTGGGCGCGGTGAGGAAGGCCAGCGCGGAGATGCCGTTGTCCGTCCAGCCAGTGAACGGGTACAGGCTGCCATAGACCACCAGCAGGACGAAGCACAACAGCCCCACCCGCGCCAGCGGCGAGTGGCGCGGCGGCGGTGGCGCTGGCGGTGGCGGTGGCGGGGGAACGAGCGGCGCGGGAGCCGATGCCATGCGCGGCCCTCTTACTGCAGCGGCAGCGTGGCCACCCAGTCCAGGATCGCCGCAATGGCGGCATCGCTGCCGGTGGCCAGCGCCTTGACGCCGCCGGCGCCATCGGCCGTGGCGGCGGGCTGCGCCACCACGAAAGTCTTCTGCCCGATCAGCCCGCTGCGAAATACCGTGGCGCGCACGCGGATCACGCCGCGGCTGGCGCTGGCGCTGTCGAACACCTGCTCGAACTCCAGCACATCGATCTTGAGG
This sequence comes from Cupriavidus sp. 01L46, assembly GCF_056399905.1. Classification (NCBI taxonomy): domain Bacteria; kingdom Pseudomonadati; phylum Pseudomonadota; class Betaproteobacteria; order Burkholderiales; family Burkholderiaceae; genus Cupriavidus; species Cupriavidus sp. 01L46. Next base: position 7,246 of record NZ_JBFTSF010000229.1, on the reverse strand, counting down.
GCCGGCGCGGCAGTGTCGCCGAGCCAGGTCAGCGCGCCGCGCGAGGCCACGGCCTCGCGCAGGCGGTCGTCGAACAGGCGCACCGGCGACATCACCCAGCGTTGCGTGGCATAGGGCTGCAGGCGCTCCGCCTGGGCGTAATGCAGCCGGTAGTACAGCGAGTTGCCGTCCAGCCAGGTAGGGCCATCGGTCTGCGCCACGCGCATCTTGGGCAGGTGCACGGCGTCAGGTGCGGCGCCTGCCGGCGGGCCCAGATCGTAGGTGATGGTGGGCGTGGATGGCGTCAGGGCACAACCGCCCAGCAGCAGGCAGGCCAGCGCGACGCCGGCGGCCAGCCGGCGCGGCATGGCGAAGGTGCCGGGTGTGTCGCATCCGTCCGGCCGGGTTTGGGCATTGCGCATCATGATGTGCCTTGGTTTGCTCGAAGGATTCGCGGCGCCAGCCTGGCGGGCCAGGCGTGGTGTGCGTGCGGCGAGTGCGTAGGTGCGCGGCATGAGGGCTTGCGGTCCGCGTCAGGGGGCCTGGAAGCCGGGCTCGCCCGGGCCCGGCACGGTGGGAGGGCCGCCAAACAGCACGCTGCGCGGGCTGTCGTTGAACTGGCTGGCGGCGCGGTCGATGCTGCGCATGGTCTGGCGCGCATCGCGCGCGAGCCCGTTGATCTGCGGCAGCGTGTCTTGCGAGACGCCGCCAGCGGCCGATTGCACGGAATCGGCGGCGCCCTGCAGGTCGCGCCCGACGCGGTCGACGGTGCGCATCACGGCCCCGTCGGGGCTGGCGAGCTCCTGGGTGAGGCGCCGCGTGGTGGCCAGCGTGGCGTTGAGGTTCTCGGTCACCTGCGGCAGCTGGCGCGCGGCCGGCGCGATCGAGCTGGCCAGTTGCGAGTAGTCGTCGGCGGTCTTGTGCACCGAGCGGATCGCCTCCATCAGGTCGCGCYGGTTGTCGGCCTGGAACATGTCGTTCAGCGAGCCCATGATCGTCTCCAGTTGCGTGAGCAAGCTGTCGCCGCGCTTTTCCAGCTCTTCGAAGAAGCCGGCCCGCATGATGATGCGCGCCACCGACTTGGAGGAGGTGGCCAGGTGCGGCGACGGCGCGCCGCCTTCCTGCGCGGTGGTGTCGTCGAGCTGCACGTAGCCGATCCCGGTCACGCCCTGGAAGCCGAGCGTGGCATAGGTGGTGTGGGTGATCGGGGTGTCCTGGTTGACGCTGATGCGCACGATGATCTGGCCGGGCACGGTCGGATCGAAGCGGATCGACACCACCTTGCCCACCTCCAGCCCGCGGTACTTGACGTCGGCCTGCGGCCCCAGCCCGTTGACGGTGGAGCGGGTGATCAGGTCATACGGCACGCGCACCGCGTGGTCGCTGCTGAACCAGAAGATCGCGAACAGCACCAGGATGGCGAGTCCAATCGTGAACACGCCGGCCAGGAAGGCGTGTGACTTGTTTTCCATCATGCTTCTCCAGATTGCGGGCCTGCGGGTGTTGCCGCATGCGTTGCCGCGCGTGCCGCGTCCGGCAAAGCCGGGAGCGCCTGCATGGCGCGCTGCCCGCGCTCGCCCAGGAAATACTCGTGGATGAACGGGTGGTCAATATGCACCAGTTCCCGGATCGGCAGCGCGGCGAGTACCTTGTGGTCCGCCAGCACCGCGACGCGGTCCGACAGCGCCACCAGGGTGTCGAGGTCGTGGGTCACCATCACCACGGTCAGCCCCAGCTCGCGGCGCAGTTCGCGGATCAGCGCCACGTAGTCGTCCGAGGCCATCGGGTCCAGCCCGGCGGTGGGCTCGTCCAGGAACACCAGCTCCGGCTCCAGGGCCAGGGCACGTGCGAGCGCCACGCGCTTGATCATGCCGCCGGACAGGTCGGACGGCATCTTGTCCGCATCCCGGGCCGACAGCCCTACCAGTTGCAGCTTGAGCAGCGACGCCGCGCAGATGAGATCGTCGGGCAGGGTGCGAAGTTCACGCAGCGGCAGCGCGATGTTGTCGATCACCGACAGCGCGGAGAACAGCGCGCCGCGCTGGAACTGCAGGCCCCAGCGGTTACGCAGGGCTTGCAGCCTGGCCGCGTCGAGCTCGGTGAGGTCCTCGCCGAATACACGGATGGTGCCGGAGGTGGGCCGCTCCAGTCCCACGATCTGGCGCAGCAGCACKGTTTTGCCGCTGCCCGAGCCGCCGACGATGGACAACACTTCGCCCCGGTACACATCGAGGTTGAGGTGGTCGTGCACGACCGCCTCGCCAAAGCGCTTGACCAGGTCGCGTACCTCGATCACGGTGGTGCGCGGGGCGTGTTGCACGGTGCCCGAAGGCGGCGTTGCGGTGGCGGCCGTGGTGGTAGTCATAAACCGATGTCCTTGAACAGGATGGCGAAGATGGCATCGGCCACGATCACAACGGTGATCGAGGTCACCACCGAGGCGGTGGTGCCTTCGCCCAGGCTGCGCGTGTTGGGCTCGATGCGCAAGCCGAAATGGCAGGCGGTGAGCGCGATCAGGATGCCGAACACCACGCCCTTGCCCAGGCCCATCCACAGGTTGGCCACCGGCACCGCATCGGGCAGCGCGCGCAGGAAGAAGGCCACGCTGATATCCAGCTGGAAGTGCGCGGCCAGCATGCCGCCGGCAAGCGCCAGCACGTCGGTCCACGCCACCAGCAGCGGCATGGCGATGGCCAGCGCGATCACGCGCGGCATGATCAGCCGGAAGCCGTGCGAGATGCCCATCACGCGCATCGCATCGAGCTCCTCGGTGACCCGCATCACGCCGATCTGCGCGGTGATGGCCGAGCCCGAGCGCCCGGCAATCAGGATGGCCGCCAGCACCGGGCCCAGCTCGCGGATCACCGCCATGCCGAGGATGTTGACGATAAAGATGCTCGCGCCAAAAGTGCGCAGCTGGTTGGCCGACAGGTACGACAACACGATGCCGATCAAAAAGCCGACCAGCGCCGTGATGCCGAGCGCCTTGTAGCCGACGTTGTAGATATTGGCGGAGATCTCGCGCCAGGGGCCGCGCTGCGGCGCGCGCGCCAGGCGCAGCAGGTCGAAGGCCAGTTGGCCCAGCATGGTCACGCCATTGCCGAGCTGCGAGAACATCGACAGGATCGAGGCACCGAACAGGGTCACCGGATTGAACCGGTCCACCATATGTTTCTTCCAGTTCTCGCGGCGCAGCCCGGCGATGCGGGTAAAGACGCGGCGCTGCGCCTCGTTGGCTTCCAGCTTCTCGGGCAGCTTGCCGCCCCAGGCCTGCCACATCAGCTGTGCGCCGATGTGATCGAGCCGGGCGAGGCTTGCCAGCGACCAGTGCGCGTCCGCGGCGATCGTGTGCAACTCGCTGCGCAGCGCGCGGGCGCGGTGGCAATCGGAGAGCGCAAGCGCTGTCCAGTCGCCGCGCAGTTGCACGGTTTGCGCTCCGTCCGCGCGCGTCACTTCTATGGCTGGCGTGGTAGGGCTTTCCAAAGGAGGGGGAGAAGTGATGGGCAAGTCCCGATTCTATGCCACCCGCAGCGTCAGCGGGCGCGCGCAGGGCCTCGGCCGTGGATTCGCACGGCTACAATGCGTAGCTGCTTGTGCCCATTGTGTTGTCCATCGTCGAAACGCATGTCCGCTGACCAATCCTTGCCCACGCCAGACCCGACCCCTGCGGCCGCCGCTCCCGCGCAAGCCTGGCGCATCGACCCCGACCGCCTGCGCGCCGCGCTCACCGGCCCCGCGCGCGGCTGGGCCCTCGGCGTGGTCGACGAAACCGGCTCCACCAACGCCGACCTGACGCTGGCCTGCCGCAGCGCGCCATGGGCCGAGTCCGCCACGCTGCGCCTGGCCTACCGGCAGACCGCCGGGCGGGGCCGCCAGGGGCGTCCCTGGCAAGGCCAGGCCGGGCTGACGTTCTCGGTGGCGCTGCCCTTGCCGCTAGCGCCCTCGCAGTTGAGCGGGCTGAGCCTGGCGGTAGGGCTGGCGCTGGCCGAGGCGCTGGGCGACTGCGACGCGCGTCTGGGCGCCGCCGTTGGCCTGAAATGGCCTAACGACCTGCAGATCGACGGCCGCAAGCTGGCTGGCATCCTGATCGAGTCGGTGCCGGCAGGGCCACAGCGGGTCTGGGCCGTGGTCGGCATTGGCCTGAACCTGGTGCGCGATGCGCAGATGGAAGCCGCGCTCGGGCGCAGCCTGGCCGGCGTGACCGAATTCCTGCCGGGCTGCGATCCCACCGTGCTGCTGGCTGCGGTGCTGAACCGGCTCGCGGTGATGCGCGAGGATTTCCTGGCGCAGGGCTTTGCGCCGATGGCGCCCCGCTGGTCCGCGCGCGACGCCTATCGCGACCAGCCAGTGCGCCTGCTGCACGACGGCCGCGTGCAGGCCGAAGGCCTGGCGCGCGGTGTTGACGGCGACGGCCACCTGCTGCTGGAAACGCCCTCGGGCCTGGCGCGCATTGCCAGCGGCGAAGTGTCGCTGCGTTCGGCGGACAACGCGGCGGATAAGGCGGCGGATAACGGGGCGGGCGCATGAGCGGCGCCAGCGCCGGCATGCCGCGTGTTCCGCAACTGCTGATCGATATCGGCAACACCCGCTTGAAATGGGCCTGGTGCGACGAGGCCTGGTCTGGCGCCGCGCTGCACGAGGCTGCGTTGCCCACGCCCTGGCCGCACGGCGGCGCGGTGGCCCATGGCGAACTGGCCACGCTGGTGGCGCAATGGGCATCGCTGCGCGCGGCCGGCGCCGGCGGCKCGCAGCCGCTGGTGTGGGTCAGCAACGTGGCCGGCCCGGCCATCGCGGCCAGCCTGCAAGCCACGCTCGACACCGTGTTCGGCCCTGGCATCGGCGTGAACTGGGTACGCTCGGGCCCGCGCTTCGGTGGCCTCGTCAACGGCTACCGCGAGCCCACGCAGCTCGGCGTCGACCGCTGGATCGGCAGCATCGGCGCGCGCTGCTACCGCCCCGAAGGCGCTTTGCTGATCGTCACCGCCGGCACCGCCACCACGCTCGACGTGGTGAGCGCGCAGCACCGTTTCGAAGGTGGCCTGATCCTGCCTGGCCTGGACCTGATGCTGGGCGCGCTGGCGCGCAACACAGCGCAATTGCCGTCCCTGGACGTGAGCGATGCCGGGCTGGCCACGCCCTGGGCCGACAACACCCGCGACGCCATCGCCGCCGGCTGCCTGGCGGCCCAAGCCGGTGCCGTGGAGCGCACCTGGCGCGCGCTGTGCGAGCGCGGGCCGGTGCGCTGCCTGCTCTCCGGCGGCGCCCGCCATGTGTTGGCTAACGCGCTCTCCCTGCCGTTCGAGATGCACGATAATCTCGTGTTGCTCGGCCTGCATGTGATGGCCTCGCAAAGCCCGGTCGGCACAGCGAGCTGAACCCGCATCACGCCATATCGCCTTCTTCACCCGTCGCTCCACCCCAGCATCGCCCCCAATGCTCCAACGAAGCCTCCTAATCCTGCTGGTCCTGGTCAATGCGTTGCTGCTGGCTGCCGTGCTGGGCGCGTTCGGCCCACAGCCGCTGGCCGGCTGGCTGGAAAGCGCGCGCGAGCCCGAACGCGCTGCCCAGCAGGCGCGTGCCGAACGCTTCCGCCAGATGCCGCAGCCGAGCGGCAAGCGGGCGGCATCCGGGCCCGCCACTGCCGCAGCCACAACCGCAGCCACTCCCCAAGCCGCCGCACCAGCCATGGCTTGCGTAGAAATTGGTGGTTTCAACGGGGAACTGGTGCGCAAGGTGGCCGATGAGCTGGCCAGCGCCCCGCCCGGCGCCTGGCGCGTGGAACAGTTCGAGCGGCAGGAGCAGGCGCGCTGGTGGGTCCACTTGCCGCCGCAGGCCTCGCGCGAGAACCTGCAGCGCAAGCTCGGCGAGTTGCGCCGGCGCAATATCACCGATGTATCGGTGGTCAACGCCGGCTCGCCGGAAACCTATACGGTGTCGCTGGGCTTGTTCCAGGAGCGCGAGCATGCCGAGCATTTCCTCGACAACCTGCGCGAGCACGGCGTGCGCACCGCGGTGCTGACCGATACGCCGCATCCGCTGACGCGCCAGTGGCTGCGCGTGCGCAACGCCGACGCGGCACTGCGCTCGCGGCTGGACGAGATGCGCCAGCGCTATGGCGCGCAGGACTTGCTGACCTGCACCTGAGCCGCGCGTCAGCGCTTGCTGCTTCGCTCAGCTGCCCTGGCGTACCTTGGACAGCAGCTTGGTGGTGGAGCGGTCGTGCAGGAACGCGATGGCATGCGCCTGGCCGCCCCAGCTGCGCACCAGGCGGGTTTCTTCCAGCGTATCGATGTCGTAGTCGCCGCCCTTGACATAGATGTCCGGGCGCACCAGCCGGATCAGCTCGACCGGCGTTTTCTCGCGGAACATCACTACCAGATCCACCGATGCCAGCGCTGCGATCAGCGCCATGCGATCCGATTCGTGGTTCAGGGGACGGTCGTCACCCTTGCCGAGCATGCGCACTGATGCGTCGCTGTTGACGCCGACTACCAGGCTGGCGCCCAGGGCCTTGGCTTGCGCCAGGTAGGTGGCGTGGCCGCGGTGGAGGATGTCGAAGACGCCGTTAGTGAAGACTAGGGGGCGGGGGAGGGTGGCTAGTTTTTCTGCTAGCGCGGCTGGGTTGTCGGGGGGGACTAGTTTGGATTCGAAGGTGGGCATGGTGGGAGGGAAAGGCGTTGTGTTTGGGCGGCGGAGGGTTCTGCGATTGTGTTCGGGTGGGGGCGCAACTTCAATGTCAACTGCTTAACTTCAACGGATTAACGTCAAGGGCAACTGCAGTTTCACCTCCCCTGCGGGGAGGCGACCTACTTTCTTGTCTCGCCAAGAAAGTAGGCAAAGAAGCGACCCGGATGGGGCGAAAGACTCCTCGTCGCCGGGCGAAAAGAGCGGCCGGAGGCCAAACTCGCATCGCCTTAAGGCGATACTCAAACATGGCCTCCTCGTTTCCGCTCTTTTCGYCCGRCGACGAGGCGCCCCATAACGGGAGATGAAARSCMGACGGCTCGCTGCGCATCGCGGGYRGGTGATTKCCGCCTKGGGGCGSMAATCACGGCTASACCRAATCGAAAYTTGAYCCCTCTGTGGYAAGCCGTGTTTCCCGCCYSSRGGCGGGMAACACCCGTGCGCGATGCGAAGCGAGCCGTSAAGGTKTRCCWAGGCCGTATGGGGCGCCTCGGGATTTCAYGAAAAGAGCGGAAAAGAGGGACCCATGTCTGAGTATCGCCTTAAGGCGATGCGAGTTTGGGTCCCGGCCGCTCTTTTCGTG
>NZ_JBFTSF010000228.1:0-19083 GCF_056399905.1 Cupriavidus sp. 01L46 | reverse complement strand
ATATAATGCTGCAACCAAATCCTCGCCGAGCATCATGAGATGATTTACCTGGCAAACCGGGGCGCGTTCATATAAGTAACCAAGAGAAAGCGATCCTTGCAGGAGGCTGGCTTCTTGGGGTTGCGCAGCCCGGTGGTTTCGTCGTCAGGCCCCGGGTTTTAATGGCCTCGTGCCGTTACCAGTTCGGAGCACCACGACCCAGCCAATGCCCAGGGATTCGTGGTGCCCCCCCCGGTAGCGGCCACCACGAATTTCAAGCCGTCTGTCGCTCGCGGAGTGACTGGCCACGAAGTTGCAAGCGTCCCGTTTCCGTCGTGGGCGCGGTGGCACCGCCGGAATAGTTTTGAGGGATTCACCACCGCGCCCACCCCACCACGAAACCATCATGGCGTGATATATCGTGGCGCTTCGAACCGGTACCGGCAGATGTGTGAACGAGCAAGGATGCCGCTACCGAGCAGCCTCACCACGAAACCGGCGTCATTGAGAGGATCGTGGCCATTCAAACCAGTAACGGCACGAGGCCATTAAAACCCGGGGCCTGACGACGAAACCACCGGGCTACGTAACCCCAATAAGCCAGCCTCCTGCAAGGATCGCTTTCTCTTGGTTACTTCTCTTTACGAGTAAAGAGAAGTGACATCTCACACGTTCTAAAACGGCCAACAACGTACAGCCGCGACAGCAGCTAGAAGCAATAAAACACCGCCCACCCACGCCGAGCAGCAGCAGCTAGAATCCTAGAACCATCCCCTACCCCCCCTCCCGCAACCGATACTTGAGAATCTTGCCAGCCGCGCTAATCGGCAGCGTCTGCACGAACACCACCTCTCGCGGCACCTTATAGTTAGCCATATGCCGGCGCGCCCAGTCGATCAGCTCATCGGCGCCGACCTTGCTGCCGTGCCGCAGCACCACAAAGGCCCTGCCCGCCTCGCCGAGGCGCTCATGCGGCATGCCCACCACCGCCACCTGCGCAATCGCAGGATGCGATACCAGCAGCTTCTCGATCTCGGCCGGATAGCAATTGAAGCCACCGACGATAAACATGTCCTTGATGCGATCGGTGATGCGCAGGTTGCCGCGCGCGTCGAGCGTGCCGATATCTCCCGTGCGCAGCCAGCCGCCCGCATCGATCGCTTCGGTAGTAGCCTCGGGTAATTGGAAGTAGCCGCGCATCACGTTGTAGCCGCGCACCATCACCTCACCGGGCTCGCCTGCCGGTACGGGCTGGCCTGCGCTATCCACGCAGCGCAATTCGATCCCCGGCATGGCGCGGCCCGAGGTCAGCGCCACGATGTCGGCATCGTCACCTGCACGGGTCAGCGTGGCGAAGCCGCACGACTCGGTCAGGCCGTAGCCGGTGAACACGTTACGAAAGCCCAGCTCGCGCCGCATGCGCTGGATCAGCACGGGCGGGATCGCCGACGCGCCGGTCACCGCGACGCGCAGCGAAGACAGGTCGAACTCGCGCAGGCGCGGATTGTTCAGCAATGTCTGGTAGAGCGTCGGCGGGCCGGGCAGCACTGTGATGCGCTCGTTCTCGACGCGGGTCATCACCGCCTCGGCATCGAACACCAGGTGCGGCAGGATGGTGGCGCCGCTGACCAGCGCGGCCAGCCACCCGGCCTTGTAGCCAAAGGTGTGGAAGAAGGGATTGACGATCAGGTAGCGGTCACCGGCCTCCACGCCGGTGATTGAGGCCCAGCCGTGGATGGCCTGCAGGTTCTGCGCATGCGCGGTCATCACGCCTTTCGGGCGTCCGGTGGTGCCCGAGGTAAACATGATGTCCATCAGCGTATCACCGGTTACGGCGCKCTCGCACGCAACGAACTCCGCCTCGCCAGTGCGCGGCGCCAAGGCCAGGAAGTCTGCCCATGCAAGCTCATCCGGCGCCATCTGCCGCCCCGCGCGCCCGCGCAGCACCACCACGCGCTCCAGCGTGGCGGGCCGGTGCGGCGCTAGCATTTCCGGATAGCTCTCGCCGAGGAAGTCGTCGATGCAGAACAGCACCCGCGCGCCGCTGTCGGTCAGGATCGCGCCGGCCTCCATGCCCTTCATGCGGGTATTGATGGGCACCAGCGCCGCCCCGATGCTGTGCGTGGCCAGGGCGGCGACGATCCATTCCGACAGGTTGGGCGCCCAGACGGCTACCCGGTCGCCGGGCAACACGCCGAGCGCGAGCAGCGCCCGTCCCGCCTGCGCGCGCAGCCCGTCCAGCGCCGTGAAGCTGAGCCGCAGCCCGTCCTCCTGGATGGCGATGCGCGCGCCGTGGCGCGCGGCGGCTGTGCGTACCAGTTCCGGGATGGTGGCGGGAACAGCCTGCCCCGCGCTGGCGGCGTCGGCCAACCCCTGGGCGGTTTCGATGGTGTCGGTTGTCATCATGTCAGTCGGGAAATTTCAGGTGCAGTTCGCTGCCGGCCGCGCGGGCCTGGCAGGCCAGGGTCCAGCCGGCCTCGCGGTCGGCGGTGTCGAGCACATGGTTCTCGCCCAGCGTCGCCTCGCCGTGCGTCACCTGGCACATGCAGGCGCCGCACAGGCCGGAGCGGCAGGAATTGGGGGCGCTAATGCCGGCACGCAGCATGGCGTCGAGCACGGTTTCGCCGGCCTGGGCGTCGAGCCGGTGGCGTACGCCGTCCAGTTCCACTTCCAGTGCGGCAGGCGAGCAAGCTGGCAGCGTCACGTCTTTGGCCAGCCCAGCGGCGGGCGGCGGCGCGCCGAAGCGCTCCACATGAATCCGCTCGCGTGCCACGCCAAGGGCCTGCAAGGCGGCCTGGGCCCCGTCCATGAACGGCCCCGGCCCGCAGATAAAGCAGTCGGCGTGGCCCCACGGCGAGGCCAGCGCTTCAAGCTGGGCCTGCGAGGGCGGCCCCTGCACGCTGTCCAGCCAGTGGATCACGCGCAGCCTGTGCGCGTGGCGCGCGGCCAGTTCGCGCAGCGCGTCGCGGAAGATCACGCTACGTTCGTCGCGGTTGGCATAAATCAGCGTGACATTGCCGCCGCCATGGCGCAGCGCGGCCTTGGCGATCGACAGCACCGGCGTGATGCCGCTGCCGCCAGCGAAGAGCAGCAGGTCGCCATCGAAGCTGCGCGGCGTGAACACGCCCGCGGGCGGCATCACGTCAATCGTGTCGCCGGCCCCGAGCCGGTCGCAGATCCAGTTGGATACGCGACCGCCGCGCACGCGCTTGACCGTCACTCGCAGCGCGCTGTCGACCTGGGGGCTGCTGGACAGCGAGTAGCAGCGCTGCTGCTCGGCGCCCTCCAGCAGCAGCTTGAGCGTCAGGAACTGGCCCGGCCGGTAGGCAAAGGTATCGCGCAGTCCGTCGGGCAGCTCGAACACCAGCGAGCTTGCCTCGTCGGTTTCGGCCACCACCTGGGCGATGCGCAGCGGGTGGAATYGCGCTTGCACCATGATGTCTGCGATCAGGCGATGCCCATGATGGTCTGCGCATTGTCAATGCGCAGCTCGGCGCCATTGACGTAGCGCGACTCGTCGGAGGCCAGGAACAACACCAGGTTTGCCACGTCGCCAGGCAGGCACATGCGCTGCATCGGATCGCCGCCCGCCTGCTCATGAGTGGCCGGGGCGTCGGCCGCGCCCTGCATCAAGGCAGCCGTCATCGGCGTCAGGATGCCGTCCGGATGAACGGAATTGCAGCGGATCTTGTAGCCGCGCTGCTTGCAGTAGGCCGCCACGCTGCGGGTGAGCGCGGTGACCGCGCCCTTGCTGGCGCTGTAGGCGCAGAACATGCTCATGCCGCCCAGCGCCGCCACCGAAGACATATTCACGATGACCCCGCCGTTCTCCTTCATCGCGCCCACGCCATACTTGCAGCCCAGGAAATAGCCRTCGGCATTGATGCGCATGATGCGCTGCCATTGTTCCAGCGTGGTGTCCTCCACCGAGCCCAGCGCCAGCACCGCGGCGTTGTTGACCAGCACGCCCAGCGTGCCAAAGCGGTCCTGGGTGCGCTTCATGACCTGCTGCCAGCCGGCTTCACTGCCGATATCGTGGGGCACGAAGATGGCGGCGTCGCCGATCTCGCGCGCCACCGCGTGGCCGGCTTCCTCGTTCAGGTCTGTCAGCACCACGCGCGCGCCCTCGCGCGCCAGCAGCAAGGCGTCTTCCCTGCCGACGCCGCTGGCGGCGCCGGTGACGATGGCGATCTTTCCTTCAACTCGGTTGCTCATGGCTTGTCTCCTTGATGTGTTCCTCGGTGTCTTCATTGCGGCCCCGTTGGGCCGCCAGGCCTACGAGATGGCGCCCGGCATTGCGCCCCGACCAGATACAGTCGGCGAGCGAAAGCCCGCTCACGTAGTGATTCGATGCGATGCCGACCGCAGTGCGGCCGACCGCGTACAGGCCCGCGATCGGCGCCGCCTGGGCGCCAGGCCCTTCCGCCAGCACCTGGCCGCACGCCTCGTCCACGCGCAGGCCGCCGAGGGTGATGGCGGGACAGGGAAAGGCGCGGCTATGCGCGGAGATATCGATGGCCAGGTAGGGCCCGCGCTCCAGCGATGCGCACATCGCCGCGGATTTCCCCGTGGGGTCGGGCCGCTCGCCGCGCGCCGCCGCGTTATACGCAGTCAGCGTCGCCAGCAATGCCGCACGCGGCATGTGCAGCTTGTCGGCCAGCGATTCGATATCCGGCGCACGCGTGGCGCCGAACAGCATCAGCATGACGGCGGGCACGCGCTGGAAGGCCCAAAGGCGTCCGGTGATGCAATCGCGCAGGGCCGCGCGCGCCAGCCGCGCGTTGAGGCCCAGCCAGGCGCGGCCGCCGTGCTCCTCGCAGATGGCGTGGCCCAGCCGCGCGCCGTAGACTTCTTCGTTGCCGATACGCGCACCTTGCGCGTTGACCACGCATCCGCGCGCCCAGTCGAGGGGCGGATTGATGAAGCGCCACGCGGAAACGCGCTCCAGGTGGCGCGCCGCCGCCCCGACAGACAGGCCGAGGCGGATCCCGCTGCCATCGCAGCCGGTGGTGCCCAGGCGCCAGTTGCGGCTGTACTTGGGGGCATGTGCAGCCACCATGGCCGGGTTGAAGATAAAGCCGCCAGTGGCCAGCACCACGGCGCCGGCGCGCACTGCATAGGGCTGCGCGAATCTCGCTTCCAGCTGCGTCACGCGCCGGCGCAGGGCATCGGCCAGCGCCGGAGACAGGTTGTGCAGGCGCTCGGCCAAGCGCGCCAGGCGGGCATGCCGGCGTTGCAGGCGGCCCGGCGGCAGGCGCCGGAGTTCCACGCCAATGACCGCGCCCTGGCCATCGACAATCAGGCGGCGCGCCGCGGCATGGCGCATCACGTCCACTCCGGCCTGCGCCTGCACCGCGCGCCGCAGCACGCCGAACAACACGTGACCGGACATGCCACTTCCCTTGCATCGATGGCCGCGCGGCGCCGGTTCGGCATGCCGCGCGTAGTCCGCCACGGTCTCGTTGCCCGAGTAGTAGAGGTAATCATCCTGCGCGGGATATGAGGTCTTGCGCCGCGGCACGGTGGCGGCAAAGCGCGCGCCCAGCCGCTCCAGCCAGGCGATCATGCCGGTGCTGCGCGCGCAGAATGCCTGCAGCGTGCCATTGCCGACGGCGTCGCCAACTTCCTGCCGCAGGTAGGCCGCCATGGCCTCGGGCGTGTCACGGTAGCCGGCGGCCTGCTGGTATGGCGTACCACCACCGGCATACACCACGCCGCCGCTCCTGGCGCTGGCGCCGCCGCCTTCGAAGCGCTCGGCCACGATCACGCCGAGCCCGCCTCGAGCCGCTTCCAGCGCCGCGCAGGCTCCGGCAGCGCCGAAGCCGATCACGGCCACGTCGCAGCGGGCATCCCACCGGCAGGCACCCGGGTCGGCAACGACCAGCGGCGGCAATACCACGTTGACCCCACCGGAGGCGGGATCGGGAACGACGGCGGTGGCGGTCATGGCGCAGGCTCCGGCACTTGGCTCACATCACGCCGCCCGCAGGCTGGCCAGCGGCGCCGAGGTGGAGTAGGCGCCGTCCACATAGACCAGCGGCGCCACTTCGCCGGCCAGCCGGACTTCGCGCAGGCGGCCGATGAAGACGGCATGGGTGCCGTAGTCGAAACGGCCGTCCTGTTCGCAGATCAGGTTTGCCTGGGCATCCCGCAGGAAAGGCACGCCCATCAGGTCGGCCTCCCACTGGCCCGTGGTGAAGCGGTCCTCGCCCTTGAGCCGGCCGCTGCAATCAACAGCGATGTCGCGATGATCGGCCGCCAGCAGGTTGACGCAGAAATCCACCCCGGCGTTGAGCGCCGGGTAGATCGAGGCATTGCGGTGGATGCAGATCAGCAGCGAGGGCGGATCCGCGGACAGGGAATCGACCGCGGTGACCGACATCGAATAGCGGCGCTCGCCCTCGCGGCAACTGACCACCGCAACCGAGCGCGCCATGCGGCGCATCGCCATCAGCATATCGTCGCGCAGCGACGGGGAAATATTCGGGTTCATCATGCCTCCTGCCTGTGTGATGCGTGGCGCGGCAGCGGCAGCCGCATCGCGCCGCGTCATGGTGTCAATCCGCTTTGCCCTGCCCGGCTACCCTGCTCGCCAGCGCATCGGCGGCGATCAGGCCGAATGTCATGGCCGGCCCGATGGTGGAGCCGGCGCCCGGATAGCTGGCGCCCATCATCGAGGCGCTGGTATTGCCGATGGCGAACAGCCCGTCGATGGGCGAGCCGTCTTCGCGCAGTACGCGCGCGCTGGCGTCGGTCGCCAGCCCGCCCTTGGTGCCGATATCGCCCGCGTCGATGCGCACCGCGTAGAACGGCGCGCGGCCGATCGGCGCCAGGCACGGGTTGGGACGGACCTGGCTGTCGCCGTAGTAGGTATCGAAGACGTTGTCGCCCTTGCCGAAGTCCTCGTCCACCCCGCGCGCTGCGAAGCCGTTCATGCGCTCGACGGTGTGCGCCAGGCCGCCGGGGTCGATGCCGGCCAGCTTGGCCAGCGCGTCGAGCGAATCGGCGCGCAGCAGGACGTCCGCGAAGGGGGCCGGGATACGGCTGTCCGGCATGACAGAGCCGGGCAGGATCGGCCCGCAGGGATACTTGCGGCGGAAGGTGGCATCGAACACCAGCCACGCCGGCACGCTGCAGCCAGTCTGCTCGTGGTCGCGGTACATTGCAGGCACGAACTCGGAGTAAGGCGCGGCCTCGTTGACGAAGCGCCTGCCCCGCCCGTTGACGACGATGCAGCCGGGCAAGGCCCGTTCGACAAAGATCGCGCGCTGCTTTTCCTCGCCGCCGACCTTCACCGTTGGCGCGCCCCATACATGCGACATCAGTTCCAGCGCCGCGCCCGCGCGCTGCGCGGCCTGGATGCCGTCGCCGGTGTTGTGGGGCGGCGTGGCGMTCCACTCTGCCCGGCTGGGGCCCGGCAGGTATTGCTCGCGCATGGCCTGGTTGCGCTCGAAGCCGCCCGCGGCCAGGATCACGCCGTGCCGGGCTTCGATGCGTACCTGCGCGCCATTGCGCCGCGCCATCACGCCGGTGATGCGCGCCATGCCGTCTTGCTGCTCCAGCAGCAGGTCTTCCAGCGCGGTATCGAGCCACAGCGGAATGCCGCGCGCCATCATGGCGTGGCGCAAACCGCCCACGAGGCTGTTGCCGAGCGTGAGCCGGCGGTCGCGCGCGGTGCGCCGGCGCCAGCCAAGATCCAGCCAGTAGCGCCCGAACTGCCGGGCCGCTACGCCCAGCCAGCCGCGGCTCTTGCTCAGCATGGCGTGGGCCTCGGCGGACGTCACCGCCACCCGGCCCGCGACCAGCGTCCCCGGCGACGGCGGACGCAGCCGCGCGAACTCCTTGCCCAGCAGCGCGCCATCGAACGGCATCGGATCCAGCGCGCGATACCCGGGCAGCGCACCCGGCAAGCGCTGGAAGTAGTCGGCGTAKCGCGGCAGCGAGTAGTAACGCACCCCGGTGCGCTGCTCCAGGTAGGCAAGCATGCGCGGGCCGTGCTCCAGGTAGGCGCGCAGCTTGGCTGGGGTGGAGCGCCCTTCGGTGCACGCTTCGAGATAGGTTAGCGCGGCGTCGTAGCTGTCGCTGCCGCCTGCTTCTTCGATATGGTGGTTGAGCGGAATCCAGATCCCGCCGCCGGACACCGCCGAGGTGCCGCCGTACAGGCCGCTCTTCTCCAGCACCACCACGGACAGGCCGCGATCCGCCGCGCGGCAGGCTGCCAGCATGCCACCCGCGCCGGAGCCGACCACCACCACATCAAACACGCCGGTATGGGTTGCCTGCCCTGCGCCCTGGTTCATGTTTCTCTCCACGCCTGTCTCAGATAAAGAAATCGGTGTTGGCGCGGCCCATCATCACGCCGCCCAGGTTCTGGCCGAAGCGATCCAGGTTGTTGGCGTAGTGGGCACGCGCCGCGTGCAGGTCGAGAAAGCGCCGTACCAGGGGATTGCTGACGTAGATGCCATTGCCGCCGGCATAGCGCAACAGGCTGTCGGCGAGTTGCGCGCACCGCTGGGCCACCTGCGACGACTGATAACGGAAATGCAGGCGGCGCGCGGTATCGAGCTGCTCGCCACGGTGTGCCGTTGCCATCAGCTCGTCGAAATTGCGACGCAGGATGGTGCGCATCTCGTCGATGCCGGCCGCCGCATTGGCGCAGGCCAGCTGGGCGCCGCCGTCCTCGGCCGTCCTGCCTCCACTGTTGGCGCTGACCCGGCCGTCGGCATAGGCGATGAAATCGTCGAGCCCGCCTTCGAGCGCGCCGATGCAGGCCGTGCAGACTGCACGCACGAAGATCTGGGCGAATGGCAGCTGGTACAGCGGCGCCTGGTTGAGGGACAAGCCCGGGCTGGTGCCCCTGGCGCCGTCGATCGCACTGTGGGTCCGGTAGGCCGGCACGAACACATCGTCCACCACGATGTCGTGGCTGCCGGTGGCGCGCAGGCCCAGCACATCCCAGTTGCGCACGATGGTGTAGTCGCTGCGCKGCAGCAGGAAGGTCCGGTACTCGGGCGCGGCGCCGGCCTGCTGCGGCGGCACCAGGCCGCCGAGGAAGATCCAGTCGCACAGTTCGCTGCCGCTGGAGAACTTCCAGTGCCCGGAGAAGCGGAAGCCGCCGTCCACCGGCACCACCTTGCCCACCGGCATATAAGTCGAGGCGATCAGGGTGGCGTTGTCCGCGCCCCAGACATCCTGCTGCGCGCGGCCATCGAACAAGGCGAGCTGCCAGTTGTGCACGCCCACCACGCCATAGACCCAGGCGGTGGACATGCAGCCCTTGGCGAGGGCCATCTGGATGTCGAAGAAGGTCTGCGGGTCCAGTTCGTGCCCGCCATAGCGGCGCGGCTGCAGAACCTTGAAGAAGCCCGCGGCCTGCATGTCTGCCACGGTTTCGGCCGGGATGCGCGATTGCGCCTCGGCCTGGCCGGCGCGCTGCGCCAGCACCGGGATCATTTCGTGCGCGCGGCCGATCAGTTCGGCCGCCAGTCCTTCGGGGTAGTTGTCTCGATGCACCGCCATCTCCTCTTGCCGGCCACCGGGCCGGTCTTGTCGTGCCTGCATGCTGCCATCGCCGCCGCCCCGCGCCATCGTCCGAGGGGACTAGTCGCGCGGTAGCGATGGTCCGATGGCTCGCTCAGGCGAGCGCGCGCAGCTTGCGGCCCTGGGCGCGGAAATGCGGGATCACGTGTTCGCCGATATTGCGGATGGTTTCAAGCTGGGCCCATTGCGGCACCGTGCCCATCTGGCAGATGAACAGGATCTCGTCGGCCCCGGCGTCGATCAGGCGCTGCACATAGCCAATGCAGTCCTCCACCGTGCCGTAGGCATGGTTGGGGTTGAGCATCATCATCGACGGATCGCTGAAATCCACCGTGACCTTCTCCGAGGCGAAGCTGGTCTTGATCACGGCCTTGCCCTGCGCGTCCTCCCCGGTGACGTTCTCCACATCCCAGCCTTCGGGATTGGGGCGCTCGCCTCCGGCATACCAGTACCCCAACGACTCCATGAAGTAGCGCTGCCCCTTGATGCCGATCTTGCGCGCCGCCTTACCGTCTTCCAGCACGATGGTCGGACACAGAGCGGCAAGATGCTGGTGAGGACGGAAGCCAACCTGGTCCCCTGCCTGGCGCGTCTCGTAGGCTTCGCGATAGATTGCGTTCTTCTTCGCCACATCTTCCGGGCCGCCAAAGCCGAGCACCAGCGCGCCCATGCCGCGCGCGCCGGCGCGCTTGAGCGTATCGGCGTTGGTGCAGGCCAGATACATCAGCGGGTGCGGGTCCTGGCGTGGCTTGGGATGGATGGGGCGGCGCGGGATCTTGATGAATTCACCATCGTGCTCGATCTCGTCCTGGGTCAGGATCTTCGGGATCAGGTACATCGCCTCGTCGATCATCGGGTGCAAGGTGTCGAGGTCGTAGCCAAAGGTGCCCCATGTCCTCGGCGAGCTCCACCTGCTCCATGATTTCGTCGAACACCTTGTGGTCGCCGGCGCGCGACGCGTCGACAGTCTGCGCTTCGTAGATCAGCGAAAATCGCATTGCAGTCCCCTTCCTTTGCATTTGGTTTTCAGGCCATCGGCCGGGAGCGCCGCCGCGTTGTCGTGGCGGGCGGCGCCATCGCCGGCACCGTCATTGCTGGCCTGCGTGACTGCAGTGTGTGCGGCCGGGGAAAGTGCTGCATCGTCTGATTGGATTATGCGCAGCGGCACCGTGTCCCTATCATGTCCAGGACCCCTCACCACCTGCACACGGATACGCCCTCATGAAGATTCCTCCGCTTAGCCAGACGCTGCTGCTGGCCACCCTGCTGACAGGCACCGCGGCGCCCGCCCATGCGCTCGACATCCTGCTGTCCAACGACGACGGCTATCCATCGGCCAATATCCGTGCCGTCTGCCGCCAGGCAGCGGCAGCCCGCTGACAAGGAGCGCCAGCATGCAATCGAACCTATTGCTTTACCCCGTGGAAGATATCGATGCCGCGCTGCCGTTCTTCGAGCAGGGCCTGGGCCTGGCGGTGAAGTTTCGCGATGGCGGGCGCTACTGCGCGCTTGACGCCGGCCCCATCACGCTGGCGCTGGTGGCCGGCGAGGAGCGGCTTGTCTCCCAGCCCGCGCTGGCATTCCGGCTGGAAGCCGGCGAGGATATCGCCGCGGCGATCGAGCGCCTGCTGGCGGGCGGCGCGCGGATCGCGCAGCCGCTTACCAGCGGCCCGCACGAGCTGCGCGCGGTACTGACCACGCCGCAGGGATTCCCGCTGGTGGTCAGCGCCAAGCCCGCCAGGCCGGCGGGCTAGCGCGCTCAGCCGAGCGCCACCACGCTGCTGAGYAGCATGCGTACCAGCGTGGCCTGCCGGGTCACGCCGGTCTTGGAGAAGATGGCGCGCAGGTGCGCGCGCGCCGTATTCTTGCTGATGCCGAGCTCCTCGGCCGCTTCTTCCAGCGCGAGGCCGTTGGCCAGCTGCAGTGCAAGCTGGGTTTCCGCCGGCGTGAAATCGAACAGCTTGCGCACCACCTCGTGTGAAGCCTGCGACTTGCGCTCCGGGTCGCGGATGAAAATCACGCACGAAGGCCGGCGCTTGTTGTCCTCCGACCACTCGCCCAGCGGAATCGTGCGGATCAGCMCGCCCAGTTTCGCGTTGCCCGAAGGCCGCGTGATCGACATCGCCTCCATCACCGCTGGCGCGGTGCCGATGTGGCCCATGATGGCCTGGCGCAGCAGGCGCTGGAACTGTCGGTTCTCCTGTGCGTACTCGACATCCAGCGAGCCCCTGGCAATACGGATGCCGTCCTTGTCGGCAAGGATCTCGTCCGCAGCCGAATTGGTCCGCATGATGGCGCCGGTCTCATCGAGTATCGCCATGCCGACCAGCATGCGGTCGATGGCGCTGGCGTACAGGGTGCGCTCCGACTCCACCACATCCATGCGCGAGTGCAGATCGACCGCGCGCCGCAGGTGCGGCAGCAGCACCGTGCAAATGGCTTTGTCCGCTTCCGAGAAGTCCGGCGCGTCGACGTTGCGGCAGACACGGAGGCGGCATTCCACGCCATCGTCGGTGCGGATGTCTGCGCCCATCATATAGCGCACGCCTAGCGGCTTGAGGAACTGCTGGTACAGGTCGCTGTTGCACCACGCGCCGGTGCCAATCTGCTCGTCGATCGTGACCACCCGGTCCGCGGGCAGGTCGACGAAGGGATCCATCGCGTAGTAGTAGTTGTTGTACATGGTCTCACCGGGCAAGGTGTTGCCGCCCTCCTCGCTGGCATGCACCATCAGGCCCGCGCGGTCGCTTGCCGGCGAGCGCAGGATCAGTGTGACGTAGTTCGCACGCAGGTGGGTGCGGATGAGTTCCAGCGCGTTGCTCCATGGCACCTGCTCCATGGCCCCCTGGTAGATCTTGCCAAGCAGCGTGCTGAGATCCGCCAGCGAGAGCGCCACCGGCGCGTAGCAATGCGCCGCTTCCTGGCTGTGGCTTGCCTCCATCAACATACCTCTTGTCTCCGTTATCCACGCCTGGCTCTGCGGCCGGCGTTCGCCATGACAGGGGCGCTGCGCCCCCCCGGCGGTTCCAGATTATATGGATCGCCACTGCGCCGGTGGCGGGATTGTGCGTCATGGTTTGCACCTATTCGCGCGCCATGTGATGCCGCCGCTTGCGGATAGGCCAGACCTTACCCTCCTGGCGCACGCTCACATACCGCAAACGGACTAGGCAACACCCCTCTCAGGACAATCCCTGAGCCTTGCCTGCGCCTGGCTCCTCACTCAAACAGACGATGCGAACGGCCGGCCGCGCCGGTAGAAATGGGCGGACGCAATCCTGCGCGCCATTCCTTCCAACCACTTCGCGAGGAGACCTGCCATGGCGGCAAACGAGACCGGAAAGACCGCAGTGATCACAGGCGCCGGCGGCGGCATAGGCCGGGCACTGGCCCACGCGCTCGCCGCGCAAGGTGTGGCGCTGG
The DNA here is from genome assembly GCF_056399905.1 of Cupriavidus sp. 01L46. Classification (NCBI taxonomy): domain Bacteria; kingdom Pseudomonadati; phylum Pseudomonadota; class Betaproteobacteria; order Burkholderiales; family Burkholderiaceae; genus Cupriavidus; species Cupriavidus sp. 01L46. The sequence goes on along the minus strand of NZ_JBFTSF010000228.1, from coordinate 6,141 downwards.
TACTGGCCGACAAGGATGCCGACGCGCTGCGGCGCGTGCACGGCGAACTGACACACCACCGGCAAACGATCGCGATACAGCAAACCGACGTGGCGCAGGCTGCCCAGGTCGAGCAGCTCTGCGCGCGCAGCTTCGCACTGCTGGGCCGGGTCGACCTGCTCTTCAACAATGCCGGCGTGCTGGCGACCGGCGCCTGCTGGGAGCTGGATGCCGCCGTGTTCGAGCGCGTGCTGARCGTCAACCTGTGGAGCGTCATCCACAGCTTGCGCGTCTTCGTGCCTCGCATGGCGGCGCAAGGCAGCGGGCATATCGTCAACATCGCCTCCATGGCAGGTCTTGCCGTGGGTCCGTGGCTTGCGCCCTATACCGTGTCCAAGCAGGGCGTGGTGGCGTTGAGCGAAGGGCTGGCGATGGAACTGCAGGCGGCGGGCCTGCCACTCAAGGTATCGGTGGCATGCCCAGGCCCGGTGGCCACCGGCATTGCGCTCGACCTGCCGGCCGGCGCGCAGGACGGCGTCGGCGGCATGAACCAGGCGCTACAGGCGAGCATCGCGCAGGGCATGCCGGCAGCAACCACGGCCCGGCACATCCTCGACGGCGTGGCCGCCGGCGATTTCTGGATCCTGCCACACCCCGAAGCCGCCGCCGCCATGCAAGCGCGCGCGAGCGGCATCACCAGTGGCAAGGCGCCAGCCTTCGCCTTCTGAAACGCGTTTGCCTTTGCCGCACCCACTCCCCTGCACTTCCTCCCGTCCGCACAAGGAAAAGCCAATGCAATTCGACCCGCAAGTCCGCGCCCTGCTCGACGCCATGGCGCAGTTCCCGCCACTCGACTTCACCACCATCGCACCGCAGGCCTACCGCGCCGTGCTGGCCGCGTACCCCGCGTTCGCGCCGGGCGATGCGGTCGCGGAAGAACGCGAGCTGAGCGTGGCCGGCGCCGCCGGCCCCTTGCCCGCCCGCCTCTACCGGCCGCACGGCAATGGGCCCTGGCCGCTCACGGTGTTCTTCCACGGCGGCGGCTTCGTCACCTGCGGGATCGAAACGCATCACAATATCTGCCGCTCGCTGGCGAACCGCGCTGGCACCCTGGTGCTGTCGGTCGGCTACCGGCTGGCGCCGGAGGCACGCTTTCCGGCAGCTGCAGACGATGCCTGCGCGGCGCTGCGCTGGAGCGCGGCGCACGCCGCCGAACTGGGCGCGCTGCCGGACAGGCTGGCGGTCGCCGGCGACAGCGCGGGCGGCAACCTGGCCGCGGTTTCGTGCCAGCAATTGCGTGGCAGCGTGGCGCTGCGCCACCAGTTGCTGCTTTACCCCTACCTGGACTGCGCGGACGAATCCGGCAGCTGGCGCACCTTCGCGCAAGGCTGCTTCCTGACCGAGGACATGCTGCGCTGGTATGCCCGCCACTATCTCCCCGATCCGCGCCATGCCGCCGATGTGCGCGCCAGCCCGCTGCGCCAGCGCGAACTGGCGGGCGTGGCGCCGGCCACCATCATCACGGCCGAATACGACCCCCTGCGCGATCAGGGCGAGGCCTACGGCGCCGCCATGCAGCATGCCGGCGTGGCTGCCGCCATCCATCGCTGGCCCGGGCAAATTCACGGCTTCATGAGCATGCAGGGCTTGCTGGAGGCGGCCGACGCGGCGCTCGACCTGGCGGCGGCAGCCTTGCGCGCCGCCTTTGCCGATATTGCCGAAACGCGGGAGCCAGCATGAGCCCCGCACCAATCGGCGACGTGCTGCGCGCCATCGCTACCGGCCAGCGCGTTGTCGTTATCGAGGAAGACACGGAGGATGCCAGCGGCTGCGTGCTGGTTGCCGCAGACCAGGTGAGCGAGGCGGACGTGAACTTCATGGCAGCGCACGCTCGCGGCCTCGTCTGCCTGGCCATCACGGAATCCCGCCGGCGGCAGCTCGGCCTACCGATGATGGCGGGCGGGAGCCGCCAGGGCCGCAGGCAGGAGCCATTCACCGTGTCGATCGAGGCGGTGCAAGGCGTCTCCACGGGCATCTCGGCGGCGGACCGCGCGCTCACCATGCGCGTGGCCACCGCCGCCAACGCCGGGCCCGGCCAACTGGTCCAGCCGGGCCACGTCTTCCCTGTGGTGGCGCAACCGGACGGCGTGCTGCGCAGCGCGGGCTTTGCCGAAGCCTGCTCTGACTTGCCCAGGCTCGCCGGGCGCGAAGCCGCGGGCGCCTATACGGTGCTGCTGGACGATGCCGGCGAATTGCTGCGCGGTGCCGCCTTGCTGGCCTTCGCCCGCGAGCATGGGCTGCTGGTCTGCGCGATCAGCGACCTGATCCATCATCGCCTGCTGGTGGAACGCGCCCTGCGCCGCAGCCAGAGCAGCCGGCTGGCCACGCCCTTCGGTGACTTCATCGTGCATGCGTACCACGATGCGCCTATCGACGCCGTGCACCTGGCATTGGTACTGGGGCAGCCGGATCCTGCCGAGCCGGTGCTGACGCGCGTGCAAACCGTGGAGACCTTGCGCGACTTGTTTGCCTTCGAATCCGCGCATGCGGCGCCGCCCGCCACGCCGGGCTGGAACCTGGCGCGGTCGCTGGCACGCATCGGCGAGGAAGGCTGCGGCATCCTGGTGCTGCTGGCCGAACGCGAAGCCCCGCATCGCCTGCTTGAGCAGCTCGCCCTGCTGGACCAGTCCGGGCCAACCTGGCAGACCGCGCGGCCCGCATTCGCGCAGCGCGCGCTGGGCGTGGGGGCACAGATCCTGCGCGACCTCGGCGTGCGCAAACTGCGCTTGCTGGGCGTGCCGGTACCTTACCGTAACATCGCGGGCTTCGAGCTGGAGGTGACCGGGTTCGTGCCGCCGGGCTGAATCAGCGCGGCAATGTCCTGGCCAAGCCGTCTCGCCGCGTCGCGCAGCACATCGTCCTGCGCCGCGGCGTAGCCGATCACCAGCGCTGGCGGCATGGCCCGCTCCCGGCAGAACTCGCCCAAGCCCTGCAGCGCCAGGTTCGCGCCGGCGCAGGCTTGCACCACATCGTGCTCGCTGATGCCTTCCGGCAGCCACAACACGAAGTKAAACCCGGCGTGTTCCCCGCTGACACGCAGGTGCTCGCCCAGCACCGCCCGCAGTTCCGCCAGCACGATATCGCGGCGGCGCAGGTACACGCTCCGGGACACGCGCAGGTGGCGAGACAGCGCGCCGGAGCGGATAAAGGACGCCAGCGCTAGCTGCTCAACCAGGCTGTTGGAGCGCCCGGTGGTGGTGCGCAACTGGCGCAGCCCGGGCCGCAAGGCGTCGGGCATCACCACGTAGCCGATGCGCAGCGACGCATAGAGGCTCTTGTTGAAACTGCCGCAGTGGATCACGCGATCGCCATTGTCCAGCGCCTTGAGCGCAGGCAGCGGCGCGCGGCTGTAGTTGAACTCGCTGTCGTAGTCGTCCTCCAGGACCCAGGCGCCGTGCGCCTTTGCCCAGTCGAGCAAGGCCAGCCGCCGGCTCACGGACATCGTCAGGCCCAGCGGCGCCTGGTGAGCGGGCGTGACGTACACCAACGCAGCATCCGCATGCTGGCGGATGCCATCCATCGAGATGCCCTCCTCATCGACCGGCACCGGCGAGATGCGCCGCGAGGACAAACCGAAAAGCGGTACCGCCGACAGATAGGCCGGATCCTCCAGCAGCACGCGGCCCTGCTCGCGCAACACCACGCGGGCGGCCAGGTCGATGGCATGCCGGATACCGGTCACGATCATCAGTTGCCCGGCGTCGCAGCGGATGCCGCGGGTCGCTCGCAGGTAGGCGGCGATTTCCCCGCGCAGGGCAAGGTCGCCGCAGGGATCGTCGTCGCCCAGTTGCTGCGCGGACAAMGAACGCAACGCCCGGCTGACATGGCTGCGCCATTCGTCAAGCGGGAACAGCGCGGGATCTGCAAGGCGGGCAACGAAAGGCCGGCCCGCAACGACGCGCGATTGCACCGCCCCGCCGCTCGCGGCAATGACGGCCTGTGCCATCGGGAGTGCCTTAGCGTCCTTGACTTCGTGCAGCGAAAACTCCTCCGGCAGCCTGGCGCTCACGCGCGAGCCCGAGCCAACCCGGCTCGAGATATAGCCCTCCAGCCGCAACTGCTCGAACGCCAGTTCGACAATCCCCCGCGACACTGTCCAGCGCGCCGCCAGCGTACGGGTCGACGCAAGCCGCGCGCCGCGTGGCAGGCTGCCGCCAAGGATGGCCTGGCGGATGCTGCGATACACCCACGCTTGCTTGGCTTCGCCTGCATTCCTTGGCAGCACAGCCAGGTCCAGCACTTCGGCGTCCCGCATCTTCGGCATAAATGGCCCAACTAAAATTGATTGATTCGGCACTTTTAATTGTACCAATTTGACGCGATAGTCCCTGCGAACCCACTCACTGAATCGTCATGGAACCCTTCGCCACATTGCATCGACCGATTGGTGTCTTCGATGCCGGCATCGGCAGCTATGCCGCCGTCCGGCGCCTGCAGGAACGCCTCCCGAACCAGGACCTGATCTATCTCGCCGACCGCGCCAGCTTTCCCTACGGCGGCAAAAACAGGCAGGCTTTGCTGGACGCCACCGCACAAGCCGTGCAATGCCTGCAGGGGCTGGGGGCGAGCGCCATCCTGATGGCGTCCAACGCGCCTTCGGTCACCGTGCTGGAGGATTTGCGCCGCACCGCCAGCGTGCCGCTATTTGGCGTGGTGCCGCCGGTTGCCGAGGCCCTGGCGCTGTCGAAGTCCGGGCAAATCGGGGTGCTGGGCGTGCGCTCGATGGTGGAGAGCGCTGAGCTGGGCGCGTATATCACCGCGGCCAGCCGGGGGCGCGGGCAAGCATTTTCGTTTAACGCCTCCGCCCTGGTCGAGCTGGTGGAGTCAGGGGCGTTCCTGGCCGATCCCGCGCGCACCACCGCGCAGGTCGACGCCTTCGTGCGCGCAATTCTCGCCACGCAACCAGAGATTGATGTCTTCACGTTGTCGTCCACGCACCTGCCCTGGCTCGATGCCTACTTCCAGCGGCTGTTTCCCGGCAAGGCCTTCGTCGATCCGGTGCGCGCCTCGGTGGAAGCGCTTGCGCCGCTATCGACAACCGGCGCCGGCCGGGTTGTTTGTGCGGTTACGGAAAACCCGGCGCATACGGTGGCGGATTTTCGGTTGATGTTGGTGGCTATGGGGATTGAGTTGGATGTGGTGGTGGTTGGGGGGAGGTTGTAGGGGTGTTTGCTGGTGGTGTTGGCTTTTGGACCCAAGGGCCATACAGCATCGCCCTGCTGGGTTGGTCGCTGTTTATTTCATCGGCGATGGTTTTTGGACCCAAGAGCCATACGACATCCCCCTGCGGAGTTAGTCGCTGCTTCTTTGATCGGCGATGGCTTTTGCACCCAAGAGCCATACGACATCCCCCTGCGGGGGCTGCCGGTCACTTTTCTTTGACCGGCAAAGAAAACTAACGAAAAGAAAGCCGCCCTGCCGGGGGCAGAGCAATCAGGCTTATGTAGGGCAGTGGTTGCGTCGTACGGCCCGGAGTATTGGCTGGCGGATTCTACCGGCCCAAAGGACATCGCAACTGCATGACCCAATGGTCACGTGGTGCGGCCCCCGACCTCGCTTGCGGTGACCATTCCCACATCTGCCGTTCGCGGTGCGTAGCACCACGATCCTGCCTGCTTTGGTGGTTTCGTGGTTTTGTCTCTGGCGGTGGCCGCCCGGCCATTTGATGCCCTGCCGTACCGGCGCGACCGGTGCCTTGCTACCAACGCCCCTGGTTTCGTGGTGGGCACCGTGGCCCGGTTCGCGGGGGCCGCGCTCGTCCTCCGAGACAAAACCACGAAACCAGCCACACCCGAAACGGCGCRGCACTTCGCCCCGCGAACGGCAGATGGCCGAACGGTCACCGCATACGAGGTCAGGGGCTGCACGACGTAACCCATGGGTCATGCTATAGCGATGCCCTTCGGGCCGGTAGAATCCGCCAGCCAATACTCCGGGCCGTACGACGCAACCACCGAGGCCCAAACAGCCTGATTGCTCTGCTCCCGGCAGGGCGGCTTTCTTTTCGTTAGTTTTCTTTGCCGGTCAAAGAAAAGTGACCGGCAGCCCCCGCAGGGGGATGTCGTATGGCCCTTGGGTGGGGATGTCGTATGGCCCTTGGGT
>NZ_JBFTSF010000227.1:0-10692 GCF_056399905.1 Cupriavidus sp. 01L46 | reverse complement strand
GTCGCGACCACCTCCGAGGTCTGGCACTTCCTGCGGCTGATGTATGTGAAGCTGGGCATCCAGCATTGCATCCACGACGGCACGCCGGTCACCTCGCAAAGCCCCGAGTCCATTGCCGCGCAGTTGCTGCGCGACTACAAGGGCCAGCACGTGGGCCTGCTGGCGCCGCTGGTGGTCAACCGCAAGGGGGTCTATACCGACCTGGCCAAATGGGCCAAGGCGCGCGGCAACACGCACCTGCGTGTCGACGGCGAATTCCTGCCGGTGGACCCGTGGCCACGCCTGGACCGTTTCCGCGAGCACACCATCGAGCTGCCGGTGGGTGACATCAACGTGTCGGCGGACAACGAAGCCGCGCTGCGCGCGCTGCTCGGGCAGGCGCTGGAAGCCGGCAAGGGCGTGATGCACCTGCTGGCGCCGCTCGATGGCCTGCAGCATGCGATGGGCAACGGCGGCACCGCCCGCGTCGGCAGCACCACCGTGTTCTCGACCAAGCGCGCCTGCCCGGTGTGCAGCACCAGCTATCCGGAACTGGACCCGCGCCTGTTCTCCTACAACAGCAAGCACGGCTGGTGCACCAGTTGCGTGGGTACCGGCCTGACCCTCACGCGCGAGCAGCGTGCGGCCTACGACGATACCGTGATGGCCGACGACAACCGCGGGCGCGAGCAGACGTTGCCCTCGGAGCAGCAGGAGCCCGATGACGTGGCCGATACGCCGTGCGCGGACTGTGGCGGCACGCGGCTGAACCCGGTGGCGCGCGCGGTCACCTTCGACGCGCACCCCATCGTGGACGTGGCGCAGTGGACGGTGTCCGACACGCACCGCTGGGTGCAGGGCCTGGAGCTGGCCGGCCGCGAAGGCGAGATCGCGCGCGACGTGGTGAGCGAGATCCGCAGCCGCCTGCAGTTCCTGGAAGAGGTCGGCCTGGGCTACCTGAGCCTGGACCGCGCCGCGCCCAGCCTGTCCGGCGGCGAGGCGCAGCGCATCCGGCTGGCGGCGCAGCTTGGCAGCAACCTGCAGGGCGTGTGCTACGTGCTCGACGAGCCTACCATCGGCCTGCATCCGCGCGACAACCAGATCCTGCTCGACGCCCTGCGCAAGCTCGGCGAGAAGGGCAACACGCTGGTGGTGGTGGAGCACGACGAGGACACCATCCGCCGCGCCGACCATATCATCGACATCGGCMYCGGCGCCGGCAAGCGCGGCGGCACGCTGGTGGCGCAAGGCGGCGTGGCCGCGCTGTCGGCCAGTGCGGATTCGCTTACCGGGCAGTTCCTCGCCCATCCGATCCTGCATCCGTTGCAGCCGCGCCGTGCGGTCAAGCCGGCGGGCAAGAACAACGAGGCCGTACCCGAGCGCTGGCTGACCGTGCATAACGCCACGAAGCACAACCTGCGCAACGTGACCGCCAGCATTCCGCTGGCGCGGCTGGTCGCCATCACGGGCGTCAGCGGCTCCGGCAAGTCCACGCTGGCGCGCGATGTGCTGATGGCCAACCTGCTCGACGCGGTGGGCCGCTCGGTGATGTCGTCGCCGGCCACGCGGCGCGCGCGCAAGGCGGCTGGCAGCGAGGCGCCCGCGCGCTCGCAAGCCACGGCGCGCACCGAGCCGCGCCGCAAGCTGGAGGTCACGCACAACTGGCAGGGCTGCGAGTCCATCACCGGGTATGAGAGCATCGACCGCGTGCTGGAGGTCGACCAGACCCCGATCGGCAAGACGCCGCGCTCCTGCCCGGCCACGTATATCGGCGTGTGGGACACCATCCGCAAGCTGTTCGCGCAGACGCTGGAGGCCAAGGCGCGCGGCTATTCCGCCTCGCGCTTTTCCTTCAACACCGGCGACGGGCGCTGCCCGGCCTGCGAGGGGCAGGGCGTGCGCACCATCGGCATGAGCTTCCTGCCAGATGTGAAGGTGCATTGCGATGTCTGCCATGGCCAGCGCTTCAACCCGGAGACGCTGGCGGTCACCTGGCGCGGCAAGAATATCGGCGACGTGCTGACGATGGAGATCGACGAGGCGGTGGAGTTCTTCTCCGCCATGTCCAATATCGCGCACCCGCTGCAGCTGATGAAGGACGTGGGCCTGGGCTACCTGACGCTGGGCCAGCCGTCGCCCACGCTGTCCGGCGGCGAGGCGCAGCGCATCAAGCTGGTGACCGAGCTGTCCAAGGTGCGGGACGACATCACCCGCCGTGGGCAGCAGGCGCCGCACACCCTGTACGTGCTGGATGAGCCTACCGTGGGCCTGCACATGGCCGACGTGGCCAAGCTGATCCGCGTGCTGCACCGGCTGGCCGATGGCGGGCACAGCGTGGTGGTGATCGAGCATGATCTCGACGTGATCGCCGAGGCCGACTGGATCCTCGACCTGGGCCCGGAAGGCGGCGTGGCGGGCGGCGGCATTGTCGCCGCGACCGACCCCGAGGGGCTGGTGCGGGCCCGGGCCAGCCACACCGGCGCGGCGCTGGCACCGGTGCTGGCCCGCGGCAAGGTGGCCGGCAAGGAAGCGCCAGAGAGCGGCAACGACGCCAGGCGCCGCCTTGCGGCGGCGCAGTAAAGCCAGCGCGGCGGCCTCGCCCCTCCCCGGAGGGCGAGGCTGCAGGCCGTTTTCACCCGGCGGCCCCGGTAGCTGACACAATGATGGATTCAGCAACTGGTGGCCGCCGCCGGTCCAGCCGTGCGCCGCCGAGGTGGCGGCCGGGCAGGCCTTGCGTAGCCGCCGCATGACAGCGTGATAGCAAAACCCCTTTTCTCCTTCCTCTGCCTGCCCTCCATCGTGACGGCGCTATGGCTCGCCCTGGCCAGCACGTCCGCGCTGGCGGCACCCGCTGCCGCATCGGACGCCAGCGGCGCACGCGCGCCTGCCAAGGCGGGCAAGCGCGCGGCCTCGGCGCCGACGCCAACCTCCCGGGCCGTTCAGCAAGCCACCACCGCGCCGCAGGTCAACCACGACCAATACGCACTGCGCCCCGAGCGTGACGTGCAGCCGCGCAGCAGCTTTGGCCTGCGGATGAAACCCGGCTGGCAGCAGCAGGACGACTCCGCCGGGCCCGGGCGTTAGCCAGCCAGCTCGGCATGCTGCCGGGCACACCGGCGGCAGTGCCTTTGCGGTACGCTCTGTGGGTTCCGTCATCCGACCCGCAGTCCGACCCTTACACCGCAAGGAGCTCAGATGTCCACCAGCCCGTCCGGCTTTGCGTGCGCCCCGGCCGCAGCCCGCGCCACCGTCCATCACCTGCGCGCCTCGCGCATCCGCGAGGTGGCCAATGCCGGCATCGGCCTGCCCGACGTGCTGCCCTTCTGGTTCGGCGAGTCCGACCAGGTCACGCCCGCCTTTATCCGCGACGCCGCCAGCCGGGCACTGGCCGGCGGGGCGACGTTCTACACGCATAACCTAGGCATTGCCCCGCTGCGCAGCGCGCTGGCCGACTACGTCAGCGCGCTGCATGGCGCCACCGCCCTGGACAACGTGGTGGTGACCAGCGCCGGCGTCAATGCGCTGATGCTGGCTGCCCAGCTGGTGGCCGGGCCCGGCGACCGCGCGGTTGCCGTTACGCCGCTGTGGCCCAACCTGGTGGAAATTCCCAAGATCCTTGGCGCCGAGGTGGAAACCGTCTCGCTCGATTACGGCGCGCACGGCTGGACCCTGGATCTCGACAAGCTGCTGGCCGCGCTGACGCCTGATACGCGCTTGCTCATGATCAACTCGCCGAACAACCCGACCGGCTGGGTGATGTCGCGCATGGACCAGCAAGCGGTGCTCGCGCACTGCCGGCGCCATGGCATTTGGATCATCGCCGATGAAGTGTATGAGCGGTTGTATTACGGCGAAGGCGATGCCGCCATCGCGCCGTCGTTCCTGGATATCGCCAGCCGCGACGAGCGGGTGATCTGCGTCAACTCGTTCTCCAAGGCCTGGCTGATGACCGGCTGGCGGCTGGGCTGGATGGTGCTGCCCGCGGCGCTCACCGACGACCTGGGCAAGCTGGTTGAGTACAACACGTCGTGCGCGCCGTCCTTCGTGCAGGAAGCCGGCATCGTGGCGGTGCGGGAAGGCGAGGCCTTTACCCGTGAACTGGTCGGCAGGCTGCGCGCGGMGCGCGATCACCTGGTGGGTGCGTTGGCCGTGGTGCCAGGCGTGGATGTGCATGCGCCCGAGGGGGCCATGTATGTGTTCTTCCGGCTGGCGGGCGCCAGCGACAGCCTGGCGTTGTGCAAGCAGCTGGTGCGCGAGGCACGGCTCGGGCTGGCGCCGGGAAGCGCGTTCGGGGACGAGGGGGAGGGCTTTGTGCGGTGGTGCTATGCGTGTGATCCGGCGAGGCTGGATGAAGGTGTGCGGCGGTTGCGCGGGTTTCTGGGGCGTTGAGCGCCGCGCCGTTCGCGGTGCGTCTTCCGGCGCCTGGCGTTCACGGCGCAGCGGCCGCCTCTGCCTGCCACCAGCCGCCCCCCAGCGCCTGCAGCAGCGCCACGGAATCGGTAAAGCGGCTGGCGGTAGCCTGCGACAGCGAGAGCGCGGCCTGCCGGTACTGCCGCTCGGCATCGAGCACCGCAAGCTGGCTGACGCCGCCGAGACGAAACTGGCCGGTCACGATCGACAGCGTCTCGGCGGCCTGCTTCGCACTCTCGGCGCGCGCCTGCAAGGTGTTGGCATCGGCCTCCAGCGCGCGCAGCGAATCCGCGACTTCACGCAGGCCCTGCAGCACCGTTTGCTGGTAGGCCGCGAGCGATTGCGCGTAGGCCGCTTGCGCCGCGCGCTTGCGCGCCACCAGCTCGCCGCCCCGGAACACCGGCTGCACCAGCCCCGCAGCCAGCGACCACACGTTGAGGCTGCCAAACAGATCGCGCGCGGAGAGCGCCTGCGTGCCGGCGTTGCCGGACAGCGTGAGCTGCGGATAGAGCTGGGCGGTGGCCACGCCGATATTGGCCGACGCCTGGTGCAGCAGCGCCTCGGCCGCGCGGATATCCGGGCGCTGCCTTGCCATGGCGGAGGGCAGGCTCACCGGAAGCGTGGCGGGCAAGGTGAGATCTTCCAGCCGGAACTCGGGCAGCTCGGCGCTCGCGGGTGCCTGTCCCAGATACACGGCAAGCTGATGCCGCGTGGCCGCAAGCTGCTGCACCAGGCCCGGCAGCAAGGCCTGGCTCTGCGCTAGTTCATTGCGCTGGCGCAGCGCGTCCACCTGCGCCACGCCGCCGGCGCGCAAGCGTTGCTCGGTGATGGCGAGCTGGCGCTGCTGCGCCGCCACGATGGCCTCGGTGTCGGCAATCTGCGCGCGCAAGCCAGCCTCGCGGATGGCGGCCGTGGCCACGTTGCCGGCCAGCGTCAGGCGCGCGGCTTCCAGCTCGAAGCGTTGGTAGTCCACCGCCGCGCGCAGGCCTTCCAGTTCACGGCGCTGGCCGCCGAACAGGTCGAGCGTGTAGGAGATTTCCACGCTGGCGCCATACAGCGTGAACGGCCCGGGGCTTGGGAAGGCGGTGATGCCGAGCGAGCTGACGTTGACCTGCTGGCGCGTGGTGTTCAGCTTGGCGTCCAYGCGCGGCAGCAGGCGCGCGCCGGTGGTGGYCACCAGTTCCTGGCGTGCCTGTTCGATACGGGCCTGTGCCTGCGCCAGCGTCGGGCTGGCATCCAGCGCCGCGCGGATGGTGCGGTCCAGCGCGGGGCTGCGCAATAGCACCCACCATTGGGCCGGCACGTCGGCGCCGCTCTCCAGCGTTTGCGCCTGGCCGTGCGGTGCGTCGGCGGCGCTGGTGCGCGTTGGCTGCGTGCCGGCGGTATAGGACGGCGTGGCGGGCGCGGCCGGCGCGGTGAAATCCGGGCCCACCGCGCAGCCCGAAAGCATGGCTGCCGCCAGCATGGCGAGGACCGTGCGGGATGTGGATATACCGTGTGGCGAGGCTTGCATGGCAGGCTCCTCAATCCAGCGTGCGGCGATAGAAGCGCACTGCAATGGTCATGACGACGACCGTGAACAGGGCCATCGGCCACACGTTCGGCCATAGCTCGGTCCAGCTGTTGCCCTTGAGCAGGATGCCGCGGATCAGGCGGTTGAAGTAGGTCATCGGCAGCACGTTGCCAATGGCCTGCGCCCAGCGCGGCATCCCCTGGAAGGGAAACATGAAGCCGGACAGCAGCAGGTTCGGCAGGAAGTAGAAGAACGTCAGCTGCACCGCCTGCAACTGGTTTTGCGCAAGCGACGACAGCGTGATGCCCACGGTCAGGTTGGCGCCGATAAACAGCAGCGCCGCCAGGTAGACCGCAACCACCGAGCCGACAAAGGGCACGCCGAAGACCCAGCGCGCGGCCAGCAGGATGATGGTGGCCTGGATCAGGCCGATGAAGATGTAGGGGATGATCTTGCCGCTGATCACCTCCAGCGGCCTGACCGGCGTGGCAAGCAGGTTTTCCATGGTGCCGCGCTCGCGTTCGCGCGTCATCGCCAGGCCCGTCATCATGACCATGGTCATGGTCAGGATCACGCCCATCAGCCCGGGAATGATGTTGTACTGCGTGAGTCCCTCCGGGTTGTAAAGGCGCTGCACCTGCACGTCGAACGGCGGCTTGCCGCCCGCCAGGTGCGCCAGCGCGCCCTGCAGGTCCTTGTCCGCGACCGAGAACGGCAGCTGCGACAGTGCGGCGATGGCCGAGCCGGTGGCGGACGGGTCGGTGGCATCTGCCTCCACCAGCAGCGCCGGGCGTTCGCCACGCAGCAGCCGGCTGGTGAAGTCAGGCGGGATGCTGAGCACGAACTGCACCTCGCCCTTCATCAGCGCCTCGCGCCCGGCGGCTTCGTCGGGCAGGGTGCCGACCACGTTGAAGTAGGTGGTCGCCTGCATGCCGGCCACAAAGGAGCGGGTGAACTCGCTCTGGTCCGCGGCGATGACCGCGGTGGTGAGGTGGCGCGGATCGGTGTTGATTGCAAAGCCGAACAGCATCAGCTGCACGATGGGCAGGCCGACGATCATGCCGAAGGTGACGCGGTCCCGGCGCAGCTGCAGGAACTCCTTGAGCACGATGCTCCACCAGCGCTGCAAGGAGAGCGGGAAGCGTGCGCCGTTGGTGGCCTTGGCCGGTTCGCCTGCGTCGCGCGTCATGCCTGGGCCTCCTTGCCGTCCTGCCTGGTTTTTTGCTTTTGCTTGTCCGCGCGCATATTGTCATCGGCGCCGCTCATCATGTGGATGAAGACGTCTTCCAGGCTGGTCTCGATCGGCTCGATCCGGTGCTGCGGGCCGGCAACACGGCGCAGCGTGGCTTCCAGCGCGGGCGCGTCGTGCCCGGTGACGTGCAGCGCGCTGCCGAACACCACGGTCTGTTCCACGCCCGGCGCGCCCTTGAGCTGATCCGACAGCGCGGAGAGCTGCTCGCCCTGCACGCTCCAGGTGACGAGCTTCTGGCTGGCCACCACTTCGCTTGCCGTGCCCTGCGCCAGCAGCTTGCCGTAGGCGATATAGGCGAGCTTGTGGCAACGCTCGGCTTCATCCATGTAGTGCGTGCTGACCAGTACCGAGATGCCGCGCGCGGCTAGCTGGTGCAGTTGTTCCCAGAAATCGCGGCGCGCCTTCGGGTCGACCCCGGCGGTGGGCTCGTCCAGCAGCAACAGTTCTGGCTCATGCAGCAGGCAGGCGGCCAGCGCCAGGCGTTGCTTCCAGCCGCCCGAGAGCGCGCCGGCCAGTTGCTGCGCGCGGCTGGCCAGGCCGAGCTCCTCGAGCGCCTGGTCTACCACCTCGCGCCGGCGCGGCATGCCGTACACGCGCGCCACGAAATCCAGGTTCTCGCGGATGGAGAGATCGTCCCAGTAGGAGAACTTCTGCGTCATGTACCCCACGCGCCGCTTGATCTCGGCGGTCTCGCGCAGGATGTCGTAGCCCAGGCAGGTGCCGGTGCCGGAGTCCGGTGTCAGCAGCCCGCACATCATGCGGATGGACGTGGTTTTGCCGCTGCCGTTCGGGCCGAGGAAGCCGAAGATCTCGCCGCGCGCGACTTGCAWCGTCAGGTTGTTGACGACGTGCTTGTCACCGTAGTGCTTGTTGATGCCGTGCACGTCGATGGCCAGGGCGCTGGCTTTGCCGGGCCCGCCGTCCAGGGGCGCAACGGTCGCGGTCATGGCCTTGCCACTTCGACCGGCTGGCCCGGATGGAGCTTCGGCGCGTCGGCCGGTGCGGGCCGCGCTTCCACCAGGAACACCAGCTTGTTGCGCGTTTCATTGCTGTAGATCACCGGCGGCGTGTACTCGGCCTGGCCGGAGATGTAGGTGACCGTGGCGGCAATGGGCGCGGCGCAGCCATCGCATCGCACGCGCACGGCCTCGCCGTTCTTGAACGCGCCGAGCACGGCCTGCGGCACGTAGAAACGCACCTTGACGTTGCCCGGCGGCAGCAGCCGCACCACCGGGCTGCCGGCCGGCACCCAGTCGCCAAGGCGGAAGGGTGTGTCGTAGACCAGGCCGGCCTGCGTGGCGGCCACGGTCTTGCGCGACAGCTTCCACTCGGCCTGCGCCAGCGCCGCGCGCGCGGCGGCTACCTGGGCTTGCTGGGCCGCCTGCTGCGCGGTGCGCCCCGGCAGCCGGGCCACGTCGATATCGCGCTGCAGCTCGCGCACGCGGGCGGCGTCGGAGGCGGCGGTGGCGCGGCTCTCTTCCAGCTGGGCCAGCGCGATCCCGCCGATGGCGTACTGGGCTTCGTCGCGCTTGCGTTGCGCGGCGCTGCGCACCGAGGCGGCTTGCGCCTGCGCCAGCTGGGCTCGGCTCACGTCGACTTCCGGCACGCGCTTGCCGGTCTGCAGGTCGGCCAGCTGAGACTCGGCCGCGCGTACTTGTTCCGCTGCTTGCTGCCGAGCCGCGCGCTCGTCGTCGGCCTCCAGCGCGAACAGCGGCGCGCCGCTTGCCACCTGCTGCCCGCGCTGGACGGAGATCTGGTCCAGCCGGCCGGCAAAGGGGGAGGCCACGCTGACGAATTCGCCCTCCACATAGCCTTGCCAGGAGGGGGGCGCAGGCTCGCCACAGGCAGATAGCAGCGCCGCGCCGATCAGGGCGGCCGATAGCCAGCCCGCACGCAGGTTCGGGACGGGGCGGGATGGATGAGGCTGAGCTTGGCGAGGCATGCGGGCTCCGTGGCGGGCAGGCTGGGTTCAGGCAGACGGCGGCGTGGCCGGCCCGGGCTGCGGTATTGGCGCGATCGGCGCGATCGGCGGTACTCCCAGGCCGTGCGCCAGCAGCGCGCTCACGTGGCGCACCAGCGCCTCGCTGTCGATGGCGCCGGCGCCGGGCAGGCGGCGCCAGATATGGGTGGTGGCCAGCGGCAGCAGCGTCAGGCCGATCAGCGACACCATCAGCAGCGCCGGCTCCAGGCTGGCGTTGATCTCGCCGCGCGCGCGCGCCGCCGCCAGCGGGCCGATCACCAGGCCGGCGCGCCACAGCGCGATCTTCTGCAGCACGCGCTGATGCAGCTGGCCGTCCGCGCTAACGATCTCGCGGATCCACAGCCCGGGAAACCATGGCGTGGCGGCGGCGGTGCGGATCAGCCGCCCGGCAATGCCCACCAGCATGGCTGCGGCGTCCGCGCTGTCGGCCGAGGCCGGCGTGAACACCTGTTCCACCAGCGGCTGCAGGCGCTCGTCGACCACTGCGTCAAGCAACTGCTCGCGATCGCGGAAGTAGTAGTGCACGAGCGCCGGGGTGACGCCAGCATGGATGGCGATGGTCTTGATCGCTGTGGCGGCAACGCCGTGCTGGGCGAACAGCTCGGTGGCGGYGTCCAGCAATTGCTCGCGCTGGCCCGCGCTACCCCCAAGCCCTGCGGCAGGACGGCCCGGACGGCGGCCCGGGGGCGGGGTGGCAGTAGCAGGCGGCATGGCGGCTCCTGAATCTGCAGATAATATTAATTTGTGAATTAATTAATTCAAGGTCGATTACAACGTGATGTTATGGCCACTTCTCTTCTTGTTATGTTGCGTCGCAGCAATGCAAGGTAGACATGTCATAAACGCTTGGCTATGCTTCGTCCGCCCATCAGCCGGGTTTGACGCTGAATTCGCCTGCTGCTGTTCCCCGGATTTTTCATGCTGCTTTGTCGTTTCCCCGCCGCCCCAGCGCGGCTACGCCTGTTTTTTGCCACTCGCCTGGCGGGCGTGGCCTTGTCGCTGGCCGGCCTTGCCGGCATGGCGCCCATGCCCGCCCAGGCGCAGGAAAAAGCCGAGGCAAGCAGCGGCGCGCCCGTGCAGGCCGACGCCCCCGAGGACTACGCCTTCCACGGACAGACCACCTATATCTGGCAGCGCAAGCCGTCCTTTGGCGCGGCCTATTCCGGCGCCAACAGCCTGACGGCAGACCGCACCAAGAGCTACTCGTTCAGCACCACGCTCGATCTTGGCTTGCGCCTGTGGCGCGGCGCGGAGTTCCACTTCAATCCGGAGGTGACGCAGGGCGTGCCGTTTTCCGAGCTGCACGGCCTGGGCGGGCTGAGCAACGGCGAGCTGGCCAAGGTATCGAGCACAAATCCGGTGTTCTACCGGGCGCGCGCGTTTGTCCGCCAGACCTGGGGGTTGGGCGGTGGCAGCGAACAGGTGGACGCTGATTTCAACCAGCTGGCCGGCAGCGTCGACAAGCGCCGCGTGGTGCTGACCGCCGGCAACTTCGGCGTGCTAGACGTGTTCGACCAGAACGAGTACGGCTCCGACCCGCGCACCCAGTTCATGAAC